>NZ_SJOS01000057.1:0-15734 GCF_012027765.1 Pseudoflavonifractor sp. SW1122
AAGGCCGGGACAAGTTAGCTTGTCCCGGCCTGGTGTTGTGCAGCGAAATGGGATTACCCGTTGCGGCGCTTGCGAGTCATGGCCAGTCCGCCCAGAGCGGTGGCGCTGGTGAGCAGAACGCCCACCATAGCGGTCAGCTGGCTGGCGTCCCCGGTCTGGGGCACCTGCTCCGGCTTCTGGGTGGCCTGAGGCTTGTCGGTGGCCTCGGGGGTCTGGCTGGCCTCGGGCTTCTCGCTCTCCTGGGGCTGCTGGGCGGTGAGGCCGTCCATGGCGGCGGCCAGGCGGGCGGCAGCGGCGTCCACGGTGTCTTGGTCGTCCACGCTGATGGTCTCGTCTGCCATCAGGGTTTGCACCGCAGCCAGGGCGGCCTGGAACTCTGCCACGCTTTCGGCGGTGTAGCCCTCCAGGTCGATGTTCTCAGCCTTGCCCAGAAGTTCCTCCAGGTTCTCCTTGTTGGCCTTGAGCCGCTGGGCCAGAATGGCATTCAGCAGGTTGTCGGCCACGGGCTGGATGTCCTCGTCCAGAGCGTCCCCGTTGTCCATCATGGCACGGGCCTCCACCAGGGCGGTCTCCAGCATGCCCCAGTACTGGGGTACATACTTGCCTTCCACCATGCTCTCGGCCTTGGTGATGAGCTGCTCCAGGGTGCTCTTATCCCCCTGGGTGATGCCCAGGCCCCAAATGCCCTCCAGCAGAGCGTCCCAAGCGGCGTTGACCTCTTCCTGGGTGGGGTTCTCCTTGGCCAGCACCGCCTGGGCATTGGCCAGCGCCTGCTCAAAGGCCTTCTTGGCAGAGGTGGTGACGCCGTCGGTGGACAGGGTCAGGGCATACGCCACGGTCTTTTCCAGCAGAGTGGTGTCCACCTGGTCCGGCGGGGTGGGAGTCTGGGGGAACTGGTCCATATCCTTGAGGGTCAGGCCGTTGGCGGTGGCATATTGGGCAGCGGCGCTGCCTGCCTGGGCGTAGATGGTGACGTCCTTGCTGTGGAACAGGTCCTTGCCCAGCTGGGTCACCGACGGGGGGATGAGAATGTCTTTGAGGGCGGCATTTTCCCGGAACACACACTCACCCAGGGTGGTCACAGTATCGGGAATCTGGAACTGGGTGCGGGTGGCGGCGGCAGGGTAGACCAAGAGCTCTTTGATGTCGTTGTCATAGAGTACCCCGTCCTGAGCGGTGAAGTAGGGGTTGTCCTGGTCCACCGTGATCTGGGTCAGGCTGGTGAAGGAATCGAAGGCGTAGTCGATGTTGTCAATGTTTTTCAGGGTTTCGGGGAAGGAAATGCTCTGAATTTTGTCGGCGGCCTCATCATTGAACAGCTTGGGAGCCAGGGCGGTGGTGGGGACGTCGTAGAAGGTGTCGGGGATATCCCAGTGGGTCTCGCTGCCCAGGTAGTCGCACACTGCCACGCCGTTGTGATAGGTAAAGGCGTAGTCGCCCACGGTCTGGTACAGACTGTCACTGAAATAGGGCTTGTGGTCTTTGCTGAAGGTGTCCACGTCGTCATAGATGGCACCCCAGGTGGAGTCCACAAAAATCCACCCATCCTCCACATATGCCATATTCCAGGCGTGGCCGCCATAGGCGGAGTCGCCGTTGACCAGGATGCAGGGAATCTCCAGATAGGAGAGCATGGCCTTGGTCAGGTTGGAATAGGCCTGGCAGATGCCTTCCCCTTCAATAAAGGCGGTGTAGGCATTTTGGTCTTTGACGCTGTTGTCGTAGTCGTAGGCGATGTGCTTGTTGACCCAATCTTTGATGGCAACCACCTTTTCGTAGTCGCTGGACTTGTCCTGGGTGACCTCCACAGCTTTGGCACCGATCTCCTCAAACTGCGGTGGAGTGATGATGATGTCATCGTGGGCCACATAGGTCTCAGGGTTGGTCTGCTCCAGCATGGCCACCAGCTCCTGGTTGGAGCCCTTGATGTGGGCTAAGTCCATTCCTCTGCTCTGGGCAAAGCTGATGCCGGTGCCGCCCAGCCCCAAGGCCAGAACACCGGCCATACAGCCAGCTACAAGTTGTCTTCCGTGCAATTTCATATCAATCTCATTTCCTTTCTCTCAAGGGTGTGTCAATTGTACCATGAAGTGGAAGTGTGCGCAATACACAAGAAAAGCAGGGGGACCAAGGGGTAAATTGGGAAAATGTGAAATGAAGCCAAAAGATACCCAGAGGGGAAGAGAATCCAGAGAAGGGGCACAGAGAGGGACCAAATGTGAGGTGTAGAAGAGGGAAGAAGAGAGAAAAAATTTTTTATATAAAAATCTAGTTGACAAGGGGCTGGATTTTTCATATAATACCACTGTTAAAGCCATACGAAATGGCCCTTAAAGCATCCTGGATGAAGCCGGATGCCTCGGAGGGAGGGAAATATAGATGTCCGAAATTCATGTCCGTGAGGGCGAGTCTCTGGAGAACGCTCTGAAGCGCTTCAAGCGTAGCTGCGCCAAGTCCGGCGTGCTGGCCGAGGTGCGTAAGCGCGAGTTCTATGACAGCCCCAGCGTCAAGCGCCGCAAGAAGAGCGAGGCCGCTCGTAAGAACCGCAAGAAGTACTATTGATGAATCAAACACCCGCCACCTGGGAACAGGTGGCGGGTGTTTCGCATTTCGAACCCAATTATTTACGAGATTGGTTCTTGTTCTGTCCTTTGTTTGCTCCCTTGGATTGGGGCTTGCGTTGCCCTTTGTTGGGGCCCTTGGGTTGGGACTTGCTTGGTCCCTGGTTGGGCGGACGGTGTTGGGGGTTGTTTGCAGTTTGGCGTTGGACCCGGATGTATTCCAAATCGCTTTTCAGCCGCTGGTACACCAGCTTGTTGGGATTGCGGTACCAGTCCACCCAGGCGGCCACCACGGTGCGGTTGGCGATCTCCCAAACCAGAAGCAGGGCCAGAAGGGATATCGTGGTGAGGACCACATCGTCGGTGGTCATCTCCTTGAGCACCAGGCCATAGGCCAGGGTGAAAATGGAAAAAATGTAGGGGAGCACCGAGGTGGGAGCGGGCTTCTGCGGCGGCTGGATCTGCTGGTCACAGCAGGAGATGAGCCAATCCAGCCCGGCGGTGTGGTAGAGACGGTAGGGATGGCTTTTCAGCAAGGCCTCCAGCGGACCGATGGTCTGGGCTTGATAGAGTTCGGCGATGGTATTGGCCTGCTTGTTTCTGCGGTGGTCCAGATAAGCTACGAATAAAGTTAATAACAACATTATGCCGCAGCAGATGAGGGTACACGCTGCATTTTGAAAGATAAAGGATGAGACGAACATGCCCAGGCTGGCTGCAATGAGCAGGATCAACAGGACGATGGCATACCATGGCTGTTTCAGGAACCTGGATTTGTAAATCTCAGTTTTGCATTGGAGAAAAAACAAATCAAACATAAAACATCACCTCTCCCCACCATTGTACAAAAAAGGCAGGGAAAAGGCAAGGTGTCCGCTAGGCCAGCACCTGGTCCAAGCACCCCTCCACCTCGGGGCCCGGCAGCAGCACCGCCCCCAGGTGCATCTCCTGGGCCAGCTTCACCTTTTCGTGGATGGATTGAGCGGTGTCATAGAGGACAAAGTGGGCCTGTCCTCCGGCGGCCATGTAGGTGTAATAGTGGGCGCACAGCCCTCGGTCGTAGAACACCGCCGGTTCCAGCCGCCCCATCTGCTGCTCCAGGTGTTGCAGGGAGATGGGGGTGCCCCGGCGCTGGGCGGGGAGAGGAAAATCCTCCCGCACCCACTCCACCGCCAGGGTGGTGCGGGGGGCCCCGTGGCGCTCCACTGCCTCTTGCAGTCGTCGGCGCAGGGTGCCCGCCGTCACCACCGAGGACACCAGCACCCGGCCCCCTGGGGCAAAGGGGGCAAACTGGGGCGGCACGTCCAGGGTCCACCCCTGGGCCTGACAGTTGCGGTCTAAGATATGGACGATGCGCCCCAGACAGCCCACAGGGGCCCCTTCAAAGTCGCAGACAATGCCGGAGTACCCCCGGTGGCGGCACTCCCACAGGATTTGACGACAGCAGGGGATGGGATCGCCGCTGCCGTCGTGGTCCCGGCAGTCCAGCAGCATCACCCCGCCCCGCAGCTGGGGCGGCAGACGCATTCCCAAAAGTTTCGGGCCCGGCCCGATGCGGTAGGCCATGTGGGTGGGGATGGCTTGGGGATGGGAGAGATTGGCGGAGGGATGGGCCGCCAAGAGAACTTGGGTCATGGTAGGTTCCCCCTTGTGAGTGAAGTGGATTTGTGATAACATGTCCGAGGGGCGATCTGAAAAGTCGAAATCCTTGACTTTTCCAGCAATCAATGCCAGCTACTGCGTTAAAAATACTCGGAATCCATCCAGGATTCCTGCGTTTTTTGCCTTGTATCTGTCTGTTGCTTGTGGAAAATTCGTCGATTTCTTATTTTTCAGATACGCCCTATTGGAATCCTATGCTCTTGTTGAGCAGAATAGAAGGTGAGCTATGCCCTTATTTCGCGCCAGCTACGTGGCTGACAACATATATCAATTGACCGGAGAAGCCCTCCAGCGCCGAGGGATTCGGCTGCTGCTGGCTGACCTGGACAACACCCTGGTGCCCTACGGCGTGCCCCTGCCCGACGAGAAGTTAAAGGCGTGGCGGGACGATCTGGCCGCCCACGGAGTCCCCCTCTTTGTGCTGTCCAACAACCGCCACGCCCAACGCCCCTCCACCTTTGCCAATGGGCTGGAGGTGCCCTACATCGGCCACGCCGGGAAGCCCAAGACTCCATCCTTTTTCAAGGCCATGGATCAGATGGGGGTGACACCCCAGGAGACCGCCATCGTGGGGGACCAGGTGTTTACCGATGTGCTGGGGGGCAACCGGGCGGGGGTGACCACCATTTTGGTCAAGCCCATCCGCCTGGCGGGCAACCCGGGGCGGTATCTGCGCTACGCCGTAGAGGTGCCTTTCCGGCTTCTATCCGCAGGAGGTGAGAGACTGTGAGTGCAACATTCGGACCTGCGGGCAACGCAGAGAGCTTCCCCTACAAGTCCTCGGTGGACGCTCCCCGGTGGCTGAATGAGCTGGGCCTGGACTGCTACGAGTACCAGTGCGGCAAGGGGGTACGGGTGAAGGAGGACACCGCCGTGGCGCTGGGTCGGCAAGCCCAGGAGCACGGTGTGGCCCTGTCCCTCCACGCCCCCTACTTCATCAACTTGGCAAACCCGGACCCGGAGTCCCAGGAGAAGACCATCGGCTATATCACTTCCAGCTGCCTGGTGGCCGATCAGATGGGGGCCACCCGGGTGGTCATCCACTCCGGGGCCCTGATGAAGCGCACCCGGGAGGAGGCCATGAACATCGCCTTGCCCTTTTTAAAGGAGATCGTGGCGGTGTGCCAGGACCAGGGCTTCGGCCACATCACCCTGTGCCCGGAGACCATGGGCAAGATCAACCAATTGGGCGACCTGGACGAGGTGCTGCGCCTGTGCCAGGTCCACGAGAGCCTGATTCCCTGTGTGGACTTCGGCCATCTGTACGCCCGCTCTCTGGGCAAGGACGAGGGGGCGGAGGCGGTGGAGCGGATGCTCTCCCGCATGGAGTCCGAGCTGGGTACAGACCGGGCCAGCCGCTTCCACAGCCATTTCTCCCACATTGAATTTACCCCCAACGGGGGCGAGAAGTGTCACCGCACCTTTGACGACGACGGCGGCTATGGCCCCGCCTGGGAGCCCCTGGCCCAGGCCGTGGCAGAGCGGGGGTGGAGCCCCACCTTTATCTGCGAGAGTGCGGGCACCCAGGCGGAGGACGCCTTGACCATGAAACGCATTTATCAGAGTTATCTGTAAAAAGGAGTGTTTATTCCATGAATCATATCAAGAATATTGCAAAGGAACTGCATAACCTGGGTCTAGACGCCATGCTGGTGACTTCTGAGCCCGGCGAGTTCTATGCCATGGGCTTCCACGGGGAGGGCGTGGCCTTCATCACTCCCCAGGAGTGCTGGTACTACACCGACTCCCGGTACATTGAGGCCGCCAACCAGGAGATCACCGGGGCCCACGTGGACGTGCTGCGCTCCGGCCAGAGCTACCGTCAGCTGGTGATGTCTCTGGTGGCCACCCACAACGTGAAAAAGCTGGGCTTTGAGGACGAGGGCATGAATGTGGCCCAGTACAAGCTGTGGCAGGAGGCCCTGCCCGGGGTGGAGCTGGTGCCCGCTTCCGACCTCCTGACCCGTCTGCGTATGGTCAAGGACGAGGAGGAGCTGGCCGTCATGCGGGAGGCCCAGCGCATCACCGACGAGGCCTTTACTGAGATTTTGAACTATGTGAAGCCCGGTGTCACCGAGAGCGAGATCGCCGCCCGCCTGACCTACATCATGGCCAGCAAGGGCGCCCAGCGCAACTCCTTCGACCCCATCGTGGCCAGCGGTGCCAACGGCTCCAAGCCCCACGCCGTGCCCGGCCTGTCGGTCATCGAGAAGGGCCAGTTTGTCACCATGGACTTCGGCTGTGTGGTGGGTGGCTACTGCTCCGACATGACCCGTACCGTGGCCGTGGGCGAGCCCACTGACGAGATGCGCCGGGTGTATGACACCGTTTTGAAGGCCCAGCTGGCTGGCATTGCCGCCGCCCACGGCGGCGTCACCGGCGATGTGGTGCACAACACCGCCGCCAAGGTGATTGCCGACGCCGGATACGGGGAATACTTCGGACATGGCTTCGGCCACTCCCTGGGCATTGAAATCCACGAGAATCCCCGCTTCTCTCCCTTCTGGACCCAGACCATTCCCTCTGGGGCCACCCTGTCCGCCGAGCCCGGCATCTACCTGCCCGGCAAGTTCGGCGTGCGCATTGAGGATGTGCTGTGGCTGACCGACGAGGGCTGCGTGGACATCACCGCTTCCCCCAAGGATTTGATCATTCTGTAAGCAAATCAGACCCACCCAAGAGTTTTCCCATTTCTCTGTGAGAATTGTGGGTGACCCCCTTGCAAAAAAAGGGGAGATAGGGTATAATACAGTGAATTATACTTTGGATTCCCAAACTTTTATATTGGAGGACGAGACCAATGGCAATGATTACCGCAGGTGATTTCCGCAACGGCGTGACCTTTGAGATGGACGGAAAGGTGATGCAGGTTGTCGAGTTCCAGCACGTCAAGCCCGGTAAGGGCGCCGCTTTCGTGCGTACCAAGATGAAGAACGTCATCACCGGTGCTGTCACCGAGACTTCTTTCAACCCCACTGCTAAGTTCGAGCAGGCTTTCGTGGACCGCAAGGAGATGGAGTACAGCTACAACGATGGCGATCTGTACTACTTCATGGACATGGAGACCTACGACATGCTCCCCGTGAACAAGAGCGTCCTGGGCGACAACTTCAAGTTCGTCAAGGAGAACATGTCCTGCAAGATCATGTCCTACAAGGGCAGCGTGTTCGGCGTGGAGCCCCCCAACTTCGTGGACCTGGAGGTCACTGAGACCGAGCCCGGCATCAAGGGCGACACCGCCACCAACGTCACCAAGCCCGCCACTCTGGAGACCGGCGCTGAGATCAAGGTGCCCCTGTTCATCAACGCTGGCGACCGCATCCGCATCGATACCCGCACTGGCGAGTATATGGAGCGTTGCAAGGGCTAATTTGGCTCAAGGGCTAATTGCCCCACTTCATTCCAACCCATTCAATTTGCACTCTGGAAGGAGATATCATCATGACCATTTCTGAGAAGGTTGCGTATATCCAGGGCATGTTTGACGGCATGGGCCTGGACAAGTCCGAGAGCGGCGAGGCCAAGGTGTTGGCCGAGGTGCTGGACGTCCTGCGTGAGGTCGGCGATCAGCTGGACACCGTGGACGCTACCCTGGACGAGTTTGGTGAGGAGATCGACGCCATTTCTGACGACCTGGCCGACGTGGAGGCCATTGTGGGCGAGGACGACGAGGACGATTGCTGCTGCGCTCACGATTTGGGCTGCGACGACGATCTGGACGACGAGGACTTCTTCGAGGTGGACTGCCCCAACTGCGGGGAGAGCCTGGTGATTGACGACGAAGTGCTGGAGGCCGGCGTCATCGACTGCCCCAAGTGTGGCCAGAAGTTCGCTCTGGACTTTGAGGGCGAGGACGACGAGTGCGACTGCGGCTGTGACTGCGGTTGCGATCACGACCACGAGTAAGTGGAAGGACACCTGCCCTACCATGTGAGACATCATACCGCCTGTGTCCCCACGGACACAGGCGGTATGTCTTTATGAGAATGCACAGAAGGGGGAAGTTCCATGAATGCCACCAAACAGACGCTGTCGGCATCCCTAAAGCGGTGGATGCTGAAAAAGCCGTTGGATAAAATCACGATACAGGACTTGACCAGCGACTGCGGCATGAGCCGTATGGCGTTTTACTACCACTTTAAAGACATCTACGACCTGGTGGAGTGGACCTGTGTGGAGGACGCCACCCGGGCCCTACAGGGGAAAAAGACCTACGACACCTGGCAGGAGGGGCTGACCCAGATCTTTGAAGCGGTGTTGGAGAACCGACCCTTTGTGCTCAACGCCTATCGCTGCATCAGCCGGGAGCGCATGGAGCGCTACCTGTTCCAGCTGACCTATGGCCTGATTCGGGGCGTGGTGGATGAAAAAAGCCAGGGGCTGGCGATTTCCGAAGAGGACAAGAGGTTTATTGCAGATTTCTACAAGTATAGCTTTGTGGGGATTATGCTGGACTGGATTCAGAAGGGCATGGGGGAGGACTACCACACCTTGGCCCATCGGATTAGCCTCACGGTGCAGGGGAATGTGGCCCACTCCATCGCCAATTTTGCAGACCTACACCGGGGAGATAATTAACTTTACAGATGAGGGCGAATGATAAAATTTTTATCATTCGCCCTCATCTGTTTATGGTTTTTTCTTGGGTACGGGGGTAGGATAACACCATCAAGCAGACCTGCCGTAAAAGCGGTAATGATAGAAAGGTGGTTATCCTCTATGGATCGAAAGCAAATTGCAGCCCTCACCGCTGCCGCAGCCGGACTGGCTGGCACAGGCGCGGCGGTGTTTTTCACCAAGAAGAAGCAGGCGGCCAAGCAGGGCCAGCTCCAGGCCCAGCAGGAGTACCGGAACACCGAGCTGGGAAAGCAGAAGAAAAACAGCAAGGGCATTTACTATACCAAGGGCAACTATGAGGCCTTTGCCCGCCCGGAAAAGCCCCAGGGCGTGGACGAGAAGCACGCCTATCTGGTGGGCAGCGGTCTGGCCAGCCTGGCGGCGGCCTGTTTCCTGGTCCGAGACGGCCAGATGAAGGGTGACCACATCCACATCCTGGAGGCCATGGACGTGGCGGGAGGCGCCTGCGACGGCATCTTTGACCCCAGCCGTGGCTATGTCATGCGGGGCGGCCGGGAGATGGAGGACCACTTTGAGTGCCTGTGGGACCTGTTCCGCTCCATTCCCTCTCTGGAGAAGCCCGGTGCCTCGGTGCTGGACGAGTTTTACTGGCTCAACAAGCACGACCCCAACTACTCTCTGTGCCGTGCCACCGTCAACCGGGGCCAGGATGCCCACACCGATGGGCAGTTCCGGCTCAGCCAGGAGGGATGCATGGAGATCGTCAAGCTGTTTTTGACCCCCGACGAGGACTTGTACGACAAGACCATCGAGGATGTGTTTGACGACG
Organism: Pseudoflavonifractor sp. SW1122; assembly: GCF_012027765.1. Taxonomy (NCBI): domain Bacteria; kingdom Bacillati; phylum Bacillota; class Clostridia; order Eubacteriales; family Oscillospiraceae; genus Pseudoflavonifractor; species Pseudoflavonifractor sp. SW1122. The sequence goes on from NZ_SJOS01000057.1 coordinate 9,631, forward strand.
AGGTATTTGAGTCCACCTTCTGGCTGTATTGGCGTACCATGTTCGCCTTTGAAAACTGGCACAGCGCTCTGGAGATGAAGCTGTATTTCCAGCGCTTCATCCACCACATTGCGGGCCTGCCCGATTTCAGCGCCTTAAAGTTTACCCGCTACAACCAGTACGAATCCCTCATTCTCCCCATGCAGAAGTATCTGGAGGATGCCGGGGTGGACTTCCAGTTCGGCACCGAAGTGACCAACGTGCTCTTTGATATCAAGCAGGGCCGCAAGGTGGCCACCGCCATCGAGTGCAAGGTCAAGGGGGTGGAGAAGGGCATTGTGCTCACCGAGCAGGACCTGGTGTTTGTCACCAACGGCTCCTGCACCGAGGGCACCATCTACGGCGACCAGGACCACGCCCCCAATGGGGACGCCCTGGTGCGCACCAGCGGCTGCTGGAACCTGTGGAAGAACATCGCCCGACAGGACCCCGCCTTTGGCCGCCCGGAAAAGTTCTGTTCTGACGTGTCCAAGACCAATTGGGAGTCCGCCACCATCACCACTTTGGATGACAAGATTCTCCCCTATATCACCAACATCTGCAAGCGGGACCCCCGGACCGGCAATGTGGTCACCGGCGGTATCGTCAGCTGCCAGGACTCCAAGTGGCTGCTGAGCTGGACCATCAACCGCCAGGGCCAGTTCCGGGAGCAGGAGCCGGAGAAGGTGTGCGTTTGGGTGTACGGCCTGTTCACCGACGTGCCCGGCGACTACGTGAAAAAGCCCATGAAGGAGTGTACCGGACAGGAGATCACCCAGGAGTGGCTGTACCACCTGGGGGTGCCGGTGGAGCAGATTGAAGATCTGGCCCGCAACAGTGCCGTGTGCGTGCCCACCATGATGCCCTATATCACCGCCTTTTTCATGCCCCGGGCCAAGGGGGACCGCCCCGACGTCATCCCCGACGGCTGTGTCAACTTCGCCTTCTTGGGCCAGTTTGCAGAGACACCCCGGGACACGGTGTTTACCACCGAGTATTCCGTGCGCACCGCTATGGAGGCCGTGTACGGCCTGCTGGGTGTGGACCGTGGCGTGCCCGAAGTGTGGGGCAGCGTGTACGATGTGCGGGAGCTGCTGGAGAGCTCCGTGCGCCTGATGGACGGCAAGTCTCCTCTGGAGGTGGAGCTGCCCGGCCCCGTGAACCTGCTGAAAAAACCGCTGCTCAAGGCGGTGAAGGGGACGGTGATCGAAAAGGTCTTGCGAGATCACGGTGTCCTGAAAGATGGAATGTAAGACTCAATTGACCCCATAATAAAATAGACTGGACAACCTGCTTTCGGCTGTCCAGTCTATTTTTTGTTGTGAAATGAGGGGTGAATTATTGCTCTGGGCCTTTTTCACCCATCAGCCAGTTCACCGATACACCCAGCACCCGGGAAAATACCATCAACTCGTAGTCTGTGATGAATCGGTCTCCCGTCTCGATTTTGCTGATGGCTTCCCGCTCTATGGTGACGCCATTGACCTGCATGCGAGCGGCCAAATCGGCTTGGGAGAGGCGCATGGCAGTTCTGGCCTGATGAATCCGATCTCCGGAAATGTTTTTCTTTCCCCCAAAGTCGTAGATTTTCAAGGCATCACCTCCAAGTTGCCTTGACAATACCACTCTTTTTCGTATATTATGTAATAAAGATTTACAACTTATAAATAAATCTCACAAAAAGAGGGAAAGACTCACATGGAAGCCACAGAAAAACGTAGTAAAACCTGCTGTTTTTCGGGACACAGGGAGCTGCCAGCAGAGAAAGTGCAGCAGTTGGCAGCGGAAATTGAGAAGGCGGTCAGGAAACTGATTACAAAGCATGGTGTCTGTTATTTTGGTGTGGGAGGCGCAATTGGTTTTGATACTCTCGTGGCAAAAGTCTTGTTTCGAATGCGAAAGAGCGAATTTCCCCAGATCAAAGTAATTTTAGTGTATCCATTTGACGGCTATACCAGGTGGTGGACACGGGAACAAAAACGAGAGTACCGGATATTGCTCCCGAAATATGATAAGGTGGTGTGTGTGGTAGACCAAGGTGGGAAAGAGGCGTATCTTTTGAGAAACCGTCACCTGGTAGAAGGGTCAAGCTATTGTATTTACTATTGCACTCGCAAAGAGGGCGGTACTGCCTACACAGTGTCATATGCAAAAGCCAGAGGATTGCATATGGTTGGTTTACATGTGTGAGAGAAAAGAGAATATCCCCGCAGGTGGATTGATACACCTGCGGGGATATTGTTGTTGTGTGGGAAATTACTCGCTTCTCAGCGCTTCCACCGGGTCCTTCTTGGCGGCCAGACGGGCGGGAATGAGTCCGGCCAGGATGGTGAGGATGGCGCTGATGGCCACCAGGATGGCCCCACCCACCGGGGGCAGAGCGGCGGAGAGCTCGGTGAGCCCGGTGACGGCGTGGATGGCGGCGTTGATGGGGATGTTCAGCAGCATCGTCACCACAATGCCCAGCACACCGGCCCCCAGACCCACAATGAGGGTCTCAGCATTGAACACCCGGGACACATCCTTTTTGGAGGCGCCCACGGCCCGGAGAATGCCGATCTCCTTGGTGCGCTCCAGCACCGAGATATAGGTGATGATGCCGATCATGATGGAGGACACCACCAGAGAGATGGACACAAAGCCAATGAGCAGATAGCTCACCCCGCTGATGATGTCGGTGATGGAGCTCATGAGCAGGGCCACATAGTCGGTGTAGCTGATCTGGTCCTCCTCGGCCACCTGCTGGTTGTAGGCGGTGATGAGGTCAGCAATCTTGTCCTTCTCCTTAAAGGTATCCGCGTAGAGGCTGATGGAGGAGGGGGACTCCAGGTCGATATAGCCCATCAAATCCAGATTGTCCTGGTAGGTGGAGTCGGAGTGGGTGGGGGGCATATAGTTGTCGTAGAGGTAGACAAACTGCTCCAGGCTCAGTCCCTGATCGTTGGGCCCTTGCTCCACGGCCTGGGCCAGCATGGCGGACAGCTGGGCGGCGGGAAGGGCAGAGAGCTGCTCTTTCGCCGCTGCGGCGTACTGCTCCTTGATCTGGGCGGCCATGGCCTCCTCCACCTGGGCAAACAGCTCCTCGTCGCTCATGCCTGCGATATACTCGTCCAGGGTGGCGGCGTCCACCCCCATCTGGGCGGCGTACTCCTGGGAGATCATCTTCTCGATGTCCTCCCGGGTGATGTTGGCCATCTGGGCGTCTACGGTATCGTCCACATACTGCTGGCTGGGCTGGCTCATGCCGTCCACGTAGGCCTCCGCCTGGGACTGGGCGTCCAGGGTGAGCAGGTACTCCCCAATGGCCTGGGCTTTCTCCTGGTCGGTGGGCTCGGTGTCTCCCTCCTGGCGGAAGGGCAGGTTGGTGATGACGTCGGTGTCGGGGTTGGCCAGCTGATCTTTCACCAGCTGGGAGTCGGCGGTGTGATCAATGGCGTACTGGGTCAGGGCGTTGGTGTAGCCCAGAGAGCCGGACATCATGCCGCCGTTGCTGCCGGAGCGGGCCACGCCCACCACTTGCAGCGTAATTCCGGTCTGATTGCTGTTGTAGAGCATCTCCAGCCCGGTCTGGGTGGCGGACAGGTCGGTGTAGGTGTTGGTGTTGGCGTCGTACTGGTAGCGCTCGTAGGGCAGCAGCAGCTTGAACTGGGTCTGACACAGCTCCTCGTAGCTCCAGCTCTGGTCCTCCACCTCCACCTCTTCGCCGGCCTGGAGGGCGGCCAGGGTCTCGTTCATCTCGTCCACGGACACCAGGCCCAGGGCGTAGAGCATCAGGTCGGAGACCTGGTTGTTGTCGTCCACAAAGAGGATGACTTGGTTGTACTCCTCGGGCCAGTGGCCGTAGAGCAGCTCGTGTTGGTCCAGCACCTGGGAGGAGACCAGCTGGCCGTCCTCACCGGGCAGCAGCTCCTGCCACACGTCGAAGCTCTCGTACATGGAGCCCATGGAGTTGAAGTAGTCGGTGTAGTCGCCGCCGTACAGAGAGCCCATGGCGGTCTCCATGGCGGACATGACATCGCTTTTCACCACTTTGCCGTCGGGGTCTTTGTTGTAGATGTCAAACTTGAAATCATAGCCATAGTACACCTGGGCCAGGTCGGTGATGCCGCCGCCCCCTTCCTCCAGATACTCCTTGAAGGCTTTCAGGTTGTTGGTGACGGTCTCGGCGTTCATCATGGAGTCCATCATGTCGTACATGACATTGGACACGTACACCCGATCCTCTTCCCGGGGCGCGCCGCTGTCCTCCTCGTCGCTGACCCCCATCAGGGAGGTGAGCATGGAAGTCATGTCCACGCTCTCGGCCTCAATGGTGATGGGGTAGCTGGTAAGGGTGTCCTGCTGCACCTTGGTGATATAGGTGTTGATGCCTGAGGACAGGGAGAGGATGAGGGCAATGCCGATGATGCCGATGGACCCGGCAAAGGCGGTGAGGAAGGTGCGCCCCTTCTTGGTCATCAGGTTGTTGAGGGACAGGGACAGGGCGGTGGGGAAGGACATGGAGGTCTTTTTCCCCGCCTTGGCCTCCTTGCCGGTGAGGGCGGGGGCGTCCTCCTGACTCTCATAGGGGTTGGAGTCGGCGATGACCTCGCCGTCTTTCAGCTGGATGATGCGGGTGGAGTAGGCCTGGGCCAGCTCCGGGTTGTGGGTGACCATGATGACCAGGCGGTCCTTTGCCACCTCCCGCAGCAGGTCCATCACCTGTACCGAGGTCTCACTGTCCAGAGCGCCGGTGGGCTCGTCAGCCAGGAGAATGTCCGGGTTGTTGATGAGGGCACGGGCAATGGCCACTCGCTGCATCTGGCCACCGGAGAGCTGGTTGGGCCGCTTGTGCATGTGGTCGGTGAGTCCCACCTGCTCCAGGGCCTCCTTGGCCCGGCGGTGCCGCTCGGCCTTGGACACCCCGGACAGGGTGAGGGCCAACTCCACGTTGGCCAGGATGGTCTGGTGAGGGATGAGGTTATAGCTTTGGAAGACAAAGCCCACGGAGTGGTTGCGGTAGGTGTCCCAATCGCTGTCCGTGTACTCACGGGTGGAGCGGCCATTGATGATGAGGTCGCCGCTGGTGTACCGGTCCAGCCCGCCGATGATGTTCAGCGTGGTGGTCTTGCCGCAGCCGGAGGGGCCGAGGATGGAGACGAATTCATTGTCCCGAAACTCCAGACTCACCCCCCGCAGGGCGTCCACAGACAGGTCGCCTACGGTGTAGGTTTTGCGGATGTTGGTTAGCTTGAGCATAGAAACCTCCTTTTGTTATCGCTTCTTGCCGCTGGACAGGGCAAATCCAAATACGGTGCCGCACAGGCCGCCGATGATGTGGGTCAGTTGGGAGATGTTGTCCTGGACAAAAATGCCGTTCCAGATCTCGTCCCCCAGGTAGAACACCGCCACCAAAATGAGGGTGGTGGGGATGGTGCCGTTGCGCACCCCGCCGAAGGAGGAGAGGAGGATCATCATAAATACGATGCCCGAGGCACCCAGCAGGGCGGTGCCGGGGAAGAAGAAGAACTGTACCAGCCCGGAAATCACCGCCGTGACTAGAATGGCGCACAGCACATTCCAGCTGCCAAATCGGTCTTCCAGGTTGGGGCCCAGCACCAGAATGAGCACCATATTGCCGATGTAGTGGGCGTAGCCGCTGTGGCCCAGCACGTGGCCGAAGAACCGCACCCAGGCCAGAGGATCAGCCAGGGAACAGTGGTAGACGGAAAAGAGATGGGCATTGGTCCAGCCGTCGGTGACCCCGTTGAGAATCAGCGCAATCAGGGACAGCAGGGCAAAGGTGATGGTGACCGGGGCGTTGTAGGAAATTTTTAAGGTGGGTCGTTTCATAAAAATACCTCTTGTGTGTTTGGGAGCAGGGCGGCCATGTCCTCCGGCAGGGGCTGAGTGAAGGCCAGGTGCTCTCCTGTGATGGGATGGGTGAAGCTGAGCTGATGGGAGTGGAGGGCGGGCCGGGCAATCTTCTCCGGCTGCTCGGTACCATAGAGAAAATCCCCGGTGAGGGGACAGCCCAGGTGTGCCATATGCACCCGAATCTGGTGGGTGCGCCCGGTGTCCAGTTGTAGCTCCACCAGGCTCCTGCC
>NZ_SJOS01000058.1:0-15573 GCF_012027765.1 Pseudoflavonifractor sp. SW1122
GGGGCCTCATCGGGGGCCTCGTAGGTGAGCTTTACCTTGGCGGGCACAGAACCGATGCCCAAAAAGCCGGTCTTGCCTCGCTCCAAAATCTCCAGAGACACATCGTCCCGGTCCAGACCCAGCTGGGCCAGACCCTTGGCAATGGCCTCGTCCTCATTCTTGCCGGTTACTTCAATAAACTTCAGCACGATGGTGCACTCCTTCCTTAGCCCTTGGGGTCTTGCTCTTCGCTCTCGGGGGCGTAGGCCTCCTCATACTCCCCATCCTGGTCCAGGTCCTGGTCGGCCTCCACGGCCTCGGGCACCACGGGGGGAATCACCGGGGTGGTGGTGTCCTTCTTCTCCACCACAGGCTCGGTCTCCTCCGGCTCCACATCCTCTTCCACCGTGTGGCGGACGGGGTTGGGGTCCACATAAGGGGTGATGGGGTAGCGGTTGGGGTCGTAGGCACGGCCACGGGCATAGGTACGCATACCCTCCCGGCTGGCGGTGACGTCCACGCCCTTGCTCTTCTTCTCCTTGACCTTCTTGCCCTTGTTGGCAGCCAGAGCCTCCGCCTTGCGCTGGGCGGCCTGGCGGCGGCGCTCCTTCTCGGCCTCCTTGGCACGGGCGGCCTGCTGGGCGATCTGGCGCTGGGCGGCCTCATAGTCCTTCTTGAGGATCTTGCCGCAGATGACTTCCTGCACCATCATGAACAGGGAGTTGGCAATCCAGTACACACACAAGCCGGCGGGCATGGCAAAGCCGATCCACAGAGAGATCAGGGGGCTCATGATCATCATGGAGTTCATGCCGGCGGGCTTCTGGTCTGCGTTCATCTGGTTGGTGCGCTGGGACACGATCATGGACAGCAGGGACAGGCAGGCGGAGATGACGGGCAGCAGGAACAGGCCCACAGAGTTGGGGGTAATGCCGCCGTCCCAGAACTTCCAGTTGGGGATCTGGGACAGGTCCAGGCCCAGGAAGTTAAAGTTGATGACAAAGATGGTGCCAGTTGACACACCAGCCGCAGTCGTTGCGGCTGATACCGCTTGGTCGCTATTGATCAGGGAAGCCAGGGTCAGCTCGCCGTAACCGGAGCCAGCCTGGAAGCCAGCCAGGCCCAGGGCGTTGGCCACAGCGGTGGTGCCTGCATCGCTCAGACCCATCAAATACTTGAGGGGTCGGCGGATGATGGCATACAGAGGCATCAGGATGGCCAGAGGGATGAGGGACCAACCGCAGCCGCCCATGGGGCTGACCTGGTTGTCCGCATAGAGCTTGTTGACCTCCTGACTATAACGCTCCCGGTCGCTGCCGCAGCGCTGCTGAATCTCTTTGACCTGGCTGTTGAGCAGATTCATCTTGATCATGCTCTTCTTGCCCTTCAGAGACAGGGGGAAGAGGATGACTTTCACCACCAGGGTAAAGACGATCAGGGCAACGCCGTAGCTATTAAAGACCCGACAGAAGGTCTCCAGCAGCCAGCTAAAGGGCGTCATGAGGATTTGCCAGATATCCATGTGTTACCTCCTGGATAATCGAGTTTTTTTCGGTGGTACGGGGTCGTAGATGAAGCCTTTTTCCTTGTGAAATGGATGGCAGCGCAGCACCCGCCACGCCGCCAACAGTCCACCCTTGAGCGCCCCGTGGACCTCAATGGCCTGAAGGGCATAGGTGGAGCAGGTGGGAATAAAGCGGCAGCTGGGAGGCCGGGTGGGGGAGATGTTCTTGCGGTAATACCGCACCAGAAACAGCAAAATCTGTTTCATTCTCTCACTTCTCCACCAGATTCAGCTTGCGGCACAGCCGCACAAAGGACTCCTCCAGCTGTCGGTAGTACGAGGAACCGGCCCGCACCCGGGCCACCACCACCAGGTCCACCCCCCGCACCAGCTGGTGCTCATGCAGGCGGTAAATCTCCCGCAGGCGGCGGCGCAGCCGATTGCGCACCACAGCATGTCCCACCTTGGTGGACACGGTGAGGCCCAGCCGATTGCCGGGCCGTCCGTTGCGCCGCACGTAGATGGCCAAACGGCTGTCTGCGGCGGTGTTGCCCTTGCGGTAGAGACGGCGGAAGATGTGGTTTTCCTTTAACGATACCGTGTATTTCACAAAAAAACTCCCTTCATCAGGGTTGGAACATCGGAATGATGAAAAAGTAAATTCTAAGGCACCCATAGGAGACATTTCCATCCATCCCAGAGGCATGAGGAAGGTCTCCATATGAATGTAGGGGCGAGGGATTACTCCCGCGCCCCTGCTTTATTCACATATATCCGATGTTGCCGCTGTTGCCACCATCAGTGGGTGAGACGGACGCGGCCCTTGGCACGACGGCGAGCCAGAACCTTGCGGCCGTTGGCAGTGGCCATGCGCTTACGGAAACCATGGACCTTGGAGCGATGACGCTTCTTGGGCTGATAGGTACGAACCATGCGGAAACACCTCCTGTACAGATTGGCAAAGCACAAAGCCCTTACGGGGGCTGTGCCGCCCTCCACAACATCCCGTGTGGGATGCGGTCGGTAAAATCAATGCGCTCAATAGCGCACACGAAATTATACCCAAATCTACCCCTTCTGTCAAGAAAAATTCCAATCTTTTTTCGCAAGAATTGGGTAACACAAGATGTTGTGTTGGTATTTTTTCCTTTTAACAACACCATCCGTTTTTCCGCAATTTGTGGAGAAAGTGTGGAAATTTTTCTGCTACAATATAAATATAGAATTGCCCTTTGGCGTTTTTTTTGATATAATGCTTGTTACCAATCCACAATGCTCATGCTCTCCTGCTTCCCCGGTGATACCCACCGGGGCTTTGGCGCTTGCCTCCAAAGTCCCGGCCCACGACCAGGGGAACGGTTTTTTGCGCCTTTGGGGCAATCTGTGTATGAGATGTGTGCCGCTACACCCACCGGAAGCTCTGGTTTCCCATTTAGCGGCCTGTTTTTCCGCACCCCTGGGCGGAAGGCTGAAATACTCTCTTGTTTTGTTTGAGGAGGCTCATGCCATGAAGTCAGCTGCTGACGTATGGGAAAAAGTAAAGACTTTGATGGAGAAGGACATGACCGCCGTGTCCATCGAAACCTGGTTTGGCGACGTGGAGGCGGTGGCTCTGGATGAGAGCGGCCTCATTCTCTGCGTCCCCACCGAATTTAAGCGCAACATCATCCGCACCCGGTTTTTGACCGCGGTGGAAAACGGACTTCGGGAGCTGTTCTCCTTTGACGTGGCGGTGACCCTGATGCTCCCCCAGGAGCGGGACCAGTACCGCAAGGCCGGACCCACCCAGCCCGGGGACCCCGCCTTCCAGGAGTACACCTTCGACCGATTTGTGGTGGGCTCCACCAACAAATTCGCCTTCACCGCCGCTGTGAAGGTGGCCAACGAGCCGGGCGGGGCCTACAACCCCCTGTTCATCTACGGCCAGTCGGGGCTGGGCAAGACCCACTTGCTCCACGCCATTGCCAACCGGGTGCGGGAAAACCACCCCAACTACCGGATCATGTACATCAAAAGCGAGGACTTCGTCAACGAGCTCATCTCGAATTTGCGCCACGGCAACGACATGCAGGGCTTCCGGGACAAGTATCGGACGGTGGACCTGTTTTTGATGGACGACGTGCAGTTCATCGCCGGCAAGGACTCCAGCGAGGAGGAGCTGTTCCACACCTTTAATACCCTGTATGAGCAGAAAAAACAGATCGTCTTCACCTCCGACCGCCCGCCCCAGGAGATGCTGCGCTTAGAGCAGCGTCTGAAGACCCGATTTGAGCAGGGCCTCCCCGCGGACATTCAGCCCCCGGACTACGAGACCCGTATGGCCATTCTGAAAAACAAGTCTCTGGAGCGGGGCATTGTACTCCCCGACCCGGTGCTGTCCTACGTGGCGGAAAACATCACCTCCAACGTGCGGCAAATTGAGGGCGTGGTCAACAAGATCATGGCCTTCCAGGAGCTGATGGGCGCCCAGGTGGATGTGGAGAACACCATCCGGGCGGTGCGGGACATTCTCCGAGCCAAAGAGGACTTTTTGCCCTCGGCGGAGACCATCATCCAGGAGGTGGCCCGGTTCTACGAGCTGGACAGCGACGCCCTGCGGGGCCAGAGCCAGAACAAGGAGATCACCACCGCCCGTAACGTGGCCATGTATATTATTCGTGAGATGACCCAGCTGTCTCTGGCGGAGATCGGCCAGCAGTTCGGCGGCCGTCACCACTCCACCGTCCTCAACTCCATCAACCGGGTGGAGAAGATGATGAAAGAGCAGCCTGAGCTCACCGAGATCATCCGGGACATCACCAACGCCGTCAATTCGGCCTGGTAAATGGGAAAAAAAGCCCTCGGCAGAGTGTTTCCGCCCGCAGGCGGGAACATAAATTGAAATCTCGTAGTTTCCCAGGACATGTGCATGGGAACATACACCGCTCAGACCGCAAGCGTGCCAGCGTAGGCGAGTACGACGGAAGCGGTCTGCAACCCCCTCCATGACATGCGTGCATGGCATGGCCTTCAGCTTCCACAACTTCAACCGAGTTTTCCACAATCTTGCGGACTGTGGTGTGGAAGGCTGTGGAGGTCCCCTATGCCCCATGGTCCCCTATGGAGGCTGTGGAAGCTGTGTGGAAGTTTTCAAAACCCGGAAACCCTTGGGGCCGTAAGCGTTGTGGAAATCTCCACAGCTTCCGCACCCCCTACTGCCTACTACGATTTTTTTAAACCTTTCCTCTCTTTTTGGCGGGGAAACGAGAAAGGATGCACACCATGAAATTTTCCTGTGAAAAAGCCATTTTACAGTCAGCAGTATTGATCGCAGGGCGAGTGGTCGCCACCAAAAGCACCATTTCTGCTCTGGAAGGCATCTTAGTGGAGGCCTCCACCGAAGGTCTGCGCCTGTCTGGATACAATTTGGAAACCGGCATCATCACCCGGGTGGACGCCCAGGTCACCCAGCCCGGTTCTCTGATTTTGTCGGCAAGACTGTTTGGTGAGATCATCCGAAAGCTGCCCGACGACATGATCACCGTGTCCACCGAGGGAAATTCCGTCCACATTGCCTGTGGACCCACCTCGTTTGACATCATGGGCAGCCCCGCCGACGAATTTCCCGAGCTGCCCGCCGTGGACGACGGCAGTTCCGTCACCCTGACCCAGTCCGCCCTCCGGTCCATGCTCTCCCAGGTGCTCTTTGCCGTGAGCACCAACGAGTCCCGGCCCGTCCACACCGGCGCCCTCTTTGAAGTGGAGGACACCACCCTGACCCTGGTGGCGGTGGACGGCTACCGCCTGGCCCTGAGAAGAGAAACTTTTATCCGCAAATTTGGCATGAATACCTTCTCTTTTGTGGTTCCTGGTAACGCTTTGACCGAAGTGGAGCGCATCTGCGCCGACTGCGACGACGAGGTGATCGTCACTCTGGGTGACCGCCACGTCACCTTCCAGGTGGGTCAGACCCTGCTGGTGTCCCGGCGTCTGGAGGGCGAATTCCTCAATTATCGCCAGACCATCCCCCAAAATAACCCCATTTCCCTGTATGTGGACACCTCTATGCTGCAATTGTCCATTGACCGCGCCTCTCTCATTATCAATGATAAGCTGAAGAGCCCCCTGCGGTGCAAATTTGAGGACGGCTCTCTGGCTATTTCTTCCAGAACCGCCATCGGCTCCGCCTTTGACCGCTGCCCCATCGCCGGAGACGGCCAGGGGCTGGAGATCGGCTTCAACAACCGGTATTTAATGGAAGCGGTGAAGGCCGCCCCCGCCCAGGAGGTGCGCATGGAGCTGGGTACCCCCACCTCCCCCTGCCTGCTGCTGCCCAAGGATGGGGAGCCTGATAACTTCCTGTATATGATTCTGCCGGTGCGGCTGAAAGCAGGGGAATAAATATACACCATGGGTGTATATTTAATGAAGAGTGAAGAGTGAAAAATGAAGAATGCAGGCCCTAAACCTTGCAGCGTTTCTTGCAATGCGGTGGGTAGGGGAGGGGCTTGCCCCTCCCAAATCTCCCAGGGCAAGGCCAGGGCACCAGCGGGCCGGGCAAGCCCGGCCCCTGCCCCCGGTTGAGATAGCTGCATTCGAACATGAAATCTGTGCCGCCTTGCGGCACACCACAATTATTCATTATTCGTTATTCATTATTCATTTTCTGCGGTCCATTTGGCGTTTTTAAGGAGAAGCTATATGAAAAAGGATAATATTACGATCACCACCGAGTTCATCAAGCTGGACTCTCTTTTGAAGTTTGCCAACGCCGTGGCCACCGGCGGTGAGGCCAAGCAGATCGTCCAGGACGGTCTGGTGAAGGTCAACGGCGAGACCTGCACCATGCGGGGCAAGAAAATCCGCCCCGGCGACGTGGTGGAGGTGGATGGGCAGCTGGAGCTGACGGTGGAATGACCGTCCAGCGGCTCACCTTAGAGCACTTCCGCAACTACACCCACCTGGAGGCAGACTTCCACGGGGGGGTCAACGTCATCGTGGGGGAGAACGCCCAGGGCAAGACCAATTTGTTGGAGGCCATCGGCTATCTCTCCTCCGGCGGGTCCCACCGGGCGAGAAATCACCGGGAGCTGGTGCAGTTTGGCTGCGACCGGGCCCGGGTGACGGGGAAGCTCTGGAACGGCCAGCGGGAGCTGGTGCTGGACGCCCAGCTGCCCGTGGGGGCCCGGCGGAAGTTTACCTGCAACGGGGTGGGGCTCAAGACCCTGGGGGAGCTGTCGGGGCTGCTGCCCTCGGTGCTCTTTTGCCCGGAGGACCTGCACCTCATCCGGGAGGGGGCCGGGGTGCGGCGTCGGTTTTTAAACGACTGCATCTGTCAGCTGCGCCCCCGGTATGCCATGGCCCTGTCCAACTATCGGCGGCTGTGGGAGCACAAGACCCGGATTTTACGGGACTGCGGGGAGAAGCCCTCGCTGATGTACGCCCTGGACGCCTTTTCCCAGCAGATGGCGGAGTATGGGGCCATTCTCATCCACTACCGGGCTCATTTTGTCAAGAGGCTCCAGGAGACTGCCCCTGCCATCCACGCCGACTGTTCCGGGGGCGGGGAGGTGCTGGACCTTTCTTACCACACCGTGTCCACCGTCACCGACCCCTTAGCCGCCCCAAAAGTGATTTTGGAGCAGCTGCTGGACCACATGGAGCGCCACAAACAGGCGGAGATTCACAGCCGCAGCTGTCTGTCCGGGCCCCACAAGGACGACCTGGTGCTGGACATCAACGGCCAGTCCGCCAAGGGCTTTGCCTCCCAGGGGCAGACCCGTACCGCCGCCCTGGCCTTGAAGCTGGCGGCCCGGGACATCATGTTCCAGGACACCGGGCAATGGCCGGTGCTGCTGCTGGACGACGTGCTCTCGGAGCTGGACCGGCGGCGGCAGGAGTTTGTCCTCAACCGCATCCCCACGGGGCAGGTGTTTATCACCTGCTGTGAGGTGGAGAAGGAGGAGCTTTTGGAGCAGGGCAAGGTGTTTCACATCTGCCAAGGGGCATTACAGGAGGAGTAAGGGCTGTGTATCTGTATATGGGACAACAAGTCATGGTGCCCGAGGAGGACCTGGTGGGCATCTTCGACTTGGACAACACCACCTGGTCCCACCGCACCCGGGCCTTTTTGGACCGGGCTGAGGAGGAGGGACGGGTGATCTCTGTGGGGGAAGACCTGCCTCGCTCCTTCATCCTGTGTGAGACGGAGGAGGGGGAGGAAGTGGTGTTTCTCTCCCAGTTGAGCGCTGCCACGCTGGCGAAACGGGCCAATATGGGCCCGTGGGCCGTGAAGCCCAGTGAAGAGTGAATAGTGAAGAGTGAATAAGTAAGGTGTGCCGCTGAAGCGGCACGGATTTTGAATAAAGTCCTGGGCGGAGGATCTGCGTAGGGGAGGGGCTTGCCCCTCCCGCAGGAAACAGGGCCATGCCAGGGACACTTTGGGCGGGGCAAGCCCCGCCCCTACAACGGAAGTTTACCTTTGAACCAACGTTTTTCGGGAGGAACTAGCAATGTCAGAACATATGGAACACAGCCCCACCGCCGTGGAGCACGAATACGGCGCGTCCGAGATTCAGGTCCTGGAGGGGCTGGAGGCGGTCCGCAAGCGCCCGGGCATGTACATCGGCTCCACCTCGTCCTCCGGTCTCCACCACCTGGTGTATGAGATCGTGGACAACGCCATCGACGAGGCCCTGGCCGGGTACTGCGATACCATCACCGTGGAGATTCTGGACGGCGACGTCATCCGGGTCACCGACAACGGCCGCGGCATCCCCGTGGACATCCAGCCCCAGACCGGGCGGCCCGCCCTGGAGGTGGTGTACACCGTCCTCCACGCCGGCGGCAAGTTCGGCGGCGGCGGCTACAAGGTCTCCGGCGGCCTCCACGGCGTGGGCGCCAGCGTGGTAAACGCCCTGTCCCAGTGGCTGGAGGTGCGGGTGCACAAGAACGGGAACATCTACGAGATGAAGTTCTCCCGGGGCAACATCACCCAGGAAATGACCATCATCGGCACCACCGACCACACCGGCACCGAGGTGGTGTTTAAGCCCGACCCGGAGATGTTCGAGGACACCGTGTACGACTACGAGATCCTCCACAAGCGCATGCGGGAGCAGGCCTTCTTGAATGCCGGCATCCACATCCTCATGGCCGACCGCAGAAGCGGCCAGGAGCAAGAGGAGTCCATGTGCTACCAGGGCGGCATCCGGGAGTTTGTCACCTTCATCAACAAGAACAAGACCGCCCTGCATGAAGAGGTCATCTACATGTCGGGCACCAAGGACGACTCCATGGCGGAGATCGCCCTGCAATACAACGACAGCTACAACGAGATCATCGTCTCCTTTGCCAACAACGTGCACACCCCCGAGGGCGGCATGCACGAGGAGGGCTTTAAGCGGGCCCTCACCAACGTGCTCAACGCCTACGGCAAGAAGGCGGGCCTTTTGAAGGGAGACGACAAGGTCTCCGGCGAGGACTGCCGGGAGGGCCTGACCTGCGTCATTTCCGTCAAGCTCACCGAGGCCCAGTTCGAGGGCCAGACCAAGGCCAAGCTGGGCAACAGCGAAATCCGCACCCTGGTCAACGCCGTGGTGTCCGACAAGCTGGAGCAGTTTTTGGAGGAGAACCCCGTGGTGGGCCGCACCATCCTGGAAAAGGCCATGATGGCCAACCGGGCCCGGGAAGCCGCCCGCCGCGCCCGGGAAAACATCCGCCGCAAGAACGCCCTGGAGGGTGCCACCCTCCCCGGCAAGCTGGCCGACTGCTACGAGCGGGACCCCGCTTTGACCGAAATCTACATCGTGGAGGGTGACTCCGCTGGCGGCTCTGCCAAGCAGGGCCGAGACTCCCGCTTCCAGGCCATTCTCCCCCTATGGGGCAAGATGCTCAACGTGGAGAAGGCCCGGGCGGACAAGGTGTACGGCAACGACAAGCTCACCCCCGTCATCACCGCCCTGGGCGCCGGTCTGGGGGACGAGTTCGACGAGGAGAAGCTGCGCTACCACAAGGTGGTCATCATGGCCGATGCCGACGTGGACGGCGCCCACATCCGTACCCTGCTTTTGACCTTCTTCTTCCGCTTCATGCGCCCCCTCATTGACCGGGGCTATGTGTACGCCGCCGTGCCCCCCCTGTACAAGCTCACCCGGGGCAAGGTGACCCGGGTGGCCTTCACCGATCAGGAGCGGGACAAGATCTCCGCCGAGATGCGTGGGGACAACCCCAACGCCAAGGTGGACATCAGCCGCTTCAAGGGCTTGGGCGAGATGGACCCCCACGAGCTGTGGGAGACCACCATGAACCCGGAGACCCGCACCCTCAAGCGCATCACCCTGGAGGACGCCGTGCGGGCCGACGAGATCTTCACCCTGCTCATGGGCGAGAAAGTGGAGCCCCGTCGGGAATACATTGAGCGCAACGCCGACAAGGCCATGAACCTGGACTATTGAGGAGATTGCATCCATGGCAAACAAAGAAGATTACCAGAGTCGGGACATTACCTTTCCCGACCAGAAAATTGTAGAGATCAATTTGGAACACGAGATGGAAAATGCGTACATCGAGTACGCCATGTCCGTCATCGTGGGCCGTGCCCTGCCCGACGTGCGGGACGGCCTGAAGCCGGTGCACCGCCGCATCCTCTACTCCATGTACGAGAGCGGCCTGACCAGCGACAAGCCCTTTAAGAAGTCCGCCACCTGCGTGGGCGACGTGCTGGGTAAGTATCACCCCCACGGCGACGCCTCCGTGTACGACGCCATGGTGCGTCTGGCCCAGGACTTCTCCATGCGCTATCCCCTGGTGGACGGCCACGGCAACTTCGGTTCCGTGGACGGCGACCCCCCGGCCGCCTACCGTTACACCGAGGCCCGCATGTCCAAGATGTGCAACGAGATGCTGCGGGACATCGACAAGGACACCGTGGACTGGGACCCCAACTTCGACGAGTCCCTGAAAGAGCCCCGGGTGCTCCCCTCCCGGTTCCCCAACCTGCTGGTCAACGGCTCTTCCGGCATCGCCGTGGGCATGACCACCAACATCCCGCCCCACAATCTGCGGGAGGTCATTGACGCCACCATCTGCGTGCTGGACAACGAGCACGCCACCCTGGACGACCTGATGGAGCACATCAAGGGCCCCGACTTCCCCACCCGGGGTGTCATCATGGGACGGGCTGGCATCCGGGCCGCCTACGCCACCGGCAAGGGCCACATCAAGGTGCGGGCCCGCACCGAGATGGAGGAGTTCGGCAACGGCCGCACCCGCATCATCGTCACCGAGCTGCCCTACCAGGTCAACAAGTCCCGCCTGGTGGAGAACATTGCCGATCAGGTGAAGGACAAGCGTCTGGAGGGCATCTCCGGGCTGCGGGACGAGTCCGACGGCAAGAAGGGCATGCGCATTGTCATCGAGCTGAAAAAGGACGCCAATCCCCAGGTCACCCTGAACCGGCTGTTTGCCCAGACCCAGATGCAGACCACCTTCGGCGTCATTCTGCTGGCTCTGGTGAACAACCAGAAGCAGCCCAAAATTCTCACCCTGCGCCAGATTCTGGACGAGTACATCGCCTTCCAGGAGGAAGTGCTCACCCGGCGCACCCAGTACGACCTGAAAAAGGCCCAGGAGCGGGCCCACCTGCTGCGCGGTCTGCTCATCGCCCAGGACAACATTGACGAGGTCATCCGTATCATCCGCTCCAGCTACGACGACGCCAAGGAGAAGCTGATGGAGCGCTTCGGGCTGGACGACGTCCAGGCCCAGGCCATTCTGGACATGCGCCTGAAGGCGTTGCAGGGTCTGGACCGGGAGAAGCTGCAAGCCGAGTTCGACGAACTCCAGGCCCGCATCGCCTACTACAACCAGCTGCTCTCTGACGAGACCATGCTGCGGGGCGTGCTGAAAGAGGAGCTCATCCAGATCCGGGACAAGTACGGCGACGAGCGCCGCACCGAGATCGGCTTTGCCGAGGACGATTTGGACATTGAGGACCTGATTGTGGAGGAGCAGTGCGTGTTCACCATGACCGCCAACGGCTACATCAAGCGCACCTCCGCCAGCGAGTACGCCGCCCAGGGCAAGGGCGGCATGGGCAAGAAGGGCATGGCCACCCGGGAGGAGGACTACGTGAACACCGTGTTCACCGCCTCCACCCACGACTGGATTCTCTTCTTCACCGACAAGGGCCGGGTGTTCCGCAAGAAGGGCTATCAGATTGCCGAGGCGGGCCGCACTGCCCGGGGCACCAACATTGTCAACGTCCTCCAGGTGGACGGGGACGAGCGGGTCACCGAGATGATTCACACCCGGGACCTCACCGCTCAGGACCGCTATCTGGTGATGATGACCCGCAACGGCACCGTCAAGCGCATTGCCATGGACGCCCTGCGCAACCTGCGCAACAACGGCCTGAGGGTCATCACCCTGGAGGACGGGGACGAGCTCATCACCGTGCGGGAGACCGACGGCACGAGAAACATCCTCATCGCCACCCATGACGGACAGGCCATCTGCTTTGCCGAGACCGACGTCCGGGTCATGGGCCGCACCGCCGTGGGCGTGCGGGGCATCCGCCTGAAGGAAGGGGACTACGTGGTGGGCGCTGCCCGGGCCACCCCCGGCAAGGCGGTTCTGTCCATCACCCAGAACGGCTACGGCAAGCGCACCGCCGTGGAGGAGTACCGACACACCCGCCGCGGCGGTCTGGGCATCCGCAACTACATGGTGACGGATAAGACCGGACCCGTGGTGGGCATCAAGGTGGTGGACGGCAGCGAGGACATCATCGTGGTCACCCAGTCCGGCACCCTCATCCGCACCGACGTGGACGGCATCCGTCTGGCGGGCCGCTCCACCCAGGGCGTCATCGTCATGCGCTTCAAGGAGGAGGGGGACCAGGTCATCGCCCTGGCTCTGGCCGACAAGGCCCCCGAGGAGGCCGCTGACACCGACACTTCAACAGATGTGGAAAACTCTGTGGAAGCTGTGGAAGTCCAAGAATAACAAATTTTTACAAACAGAAAGAGCGCACAAACTGTGCGCTCTTTCTCACAAAAGACGGAAATTTTTAGATAAAAAGCCTCGCAGAGTTCCGTCACCCGCAGGTGACGGAATAAAATGAAATCATGTCATTTCCGGGGACATGCGCATCGGAAATGACACTTCTCATGACGGATGGGGTGACTTTTTCGTAAGAAATCGAACCACATCCGGCATGCAATCCTTTCGACAAAGAAGTATTTAGACTTCTTTGTCAATTTCAAAGAGCGCACAAACTGTGCGCGCTTTCTTCTAAATAAGGGAGTTTTATATGAAAACGGTCACTTTATATACGGATGGCGCTTGCTCGGGAAATCCCGGACCCGGCGGCTGGGGGTGCATTCTCATGTATGGGCCCCACAAAAAGGAGCTCAGCGGCGGGGAGCGCAGCACCACCAACAACCGCATGGAGCTCACCGGGGTCATCCGGGGGCTCCAGGCCCTCACCGAGCCCTGCATCGTGGAGCTGTACTCCGACTCCAAGTATGTCATCGACGCCCTGCAAAAGGGGTGGGCCCGGGGCTGGAAGGCCCGGGGCTGGGTGAAGGCGGACAAGAAACCTGCTTTGAATGCCGATTTGTGGGAGGTGCTGCTGGGGCTGTGCGACACCCACACCGTCAATCTCCACTGGGTGAAGGGCCACGCCTCCAACCCCTACAACAACCGCTGTGACGAGCTGGCGGTGGGGGAGTGGAAGCGGCTGAAGGGGGAATGAGCCATGAATATCCTTGTCACAGGCTTTGAGCCCTTCGGGGGCGAGTCCACCAACCCCTCTATGGAGCTTGTAAGGGCCCTGGACGCTCAAATTGGCGCTTCCCATATCCCCATACCGCCATCTTGCCTGTGACGGCCTCAGGAGGCTTACAGGCGGCTTTACGGGCTATTGAAAAAAATGGGCCTGATGCTGTGGTGTGCGTGGGTCAGGCGGGGGGCCGCTGCGCTGTCACCGTGGAGCGCTTAGCGGTGAATGTGGACGACTTCTCCATCCCGGACAATGGGGGATATCAGCCCCGGAATGTGCCCATTGTAGAGGGGGGACCGGACGCCTATCTGTCCACCCTTCCCATCCAGGAGATGGTGGAGGCTATGCGGCGTGCTGGGGTTCCTGCGGCCATCTCCAAAGCGCCGGGACCTATGTGTGCAACCACGTGATGTACGGAGTGGCCCACTACCTGGCCCAACACAGGCCCGCAGCCAGGAGCGGCTTTGTCCATATTCCGTATCTGCCCCAGCAGGTGTTGGACAAGCCGGATAAGCCCAGCATGGGGCTGGAGCTGGCCCTGCGGGGGCTGACGGCGGGCTTGGAAGTGCTGGCAGCATTCAAATAAGCAAAACAAGGCCCGGAGCCTTGACAGAATGAAAAAAAGGGACTAAAATATATGTAACATCTCCCCCAGGCCTCTGTAGAAGCCGATTTGGCTTCTGTATGCACACTTGGGGGCGTTCTGTTTATTGGGGGTATCTTCATGGCGACCAAAGAGTTTAAGACCATTGAAGAACAGATGGACTTGCTGGTGTCCCGGGGACTTTCCATCCCGGATCGTGGTAAGGCGGCGGAGTTTTTATATGAAAATAATTACTATCGTGTCAGTGGCTATTCCCTCACCTTGCGAAAACACGATCGGTTTTATCCTTCTGTGAGCGTTCAGAACATCATTGACATTTATGAGTTTGACTATCACTTCCGCCATATTCTTCTGAAATATTTGGACAACATAGAGGTGAGAGTGAAATCTATCTATGCATATGAGTTTACCAAGCGCTATCCACCCACAGGTTACCTGGATGCAGCTCTGTTTTCTGACCAGCACAAGCACAGTGCCATTTTGAGCAAGGCGGAGCAGTTGAAACAGAGGCGGCGGCTCCATGAGGCATATCTCAAGCATTTTTTAGATGATAGAAAAGAGAATATTCCTCTGTGGGCGTATGTGGATGTGCTGACCATATCGGATGTGTCCATGCTATACGCCATCTCTCCCGGTGATGTGAAAACAGCTGTGGCCCAGGCTGTGGGGTTGACAGCCAGCGGAGAGAAATTAATGGAGCATTTCATGCATCGGATGACCATTATTCGAAATCTATGCGCCCACAGTAGCAGATTGTATAACCGTTTGTTTGAACAGAAACCCAGGTTGAGCAAGAAGGAGCGGGGACAGCTGCGGAGGAAACCGGATGGCTCAGAAGACAACGAACATCTATATGGCTTCTTACTGATTATGAAGCGGCTGCTGAAACCGAATGATTTCTCCAAAATGAAACGAGAGATCATCCAGCTGGGAAAAACGTATCCGTTTGTACACATGAAGTATTATGGTTTTCCAGATGATTGGATGGAAACCCTATAACCAGCATATACTATGGAGACATCACCCACGAGCCACAAAAGGTGGCGCAATACTGTGGGTGGTCTGCTGGGTGCATGAAGATGTAACCCAGGCAAACAGGCCCGGAGCGTATGCTCCGGGCCTGTTGTGTGTCAGAACTCTCTTTTCTCATCATATCATGAATGGAGACACCGGGCCAGACTTTTTTTCTCCGATATTCCAGGGTAGAATGGTGATACAAAACTATATTAAAGGACGAGGAGGCGAGCATAATGAAGGAGAGTAAGAGAGGATATCAGGTGGTCATTGCCATTCTGGCCGTAGTGGCGGTGGCGCTGGCGGCGGGCAATGTGTATTTCCTCACCCGTCCAGATGAGCCGCCGGACTACCAGGTGGTCATTGGGGTGCCCAAGGGTGGCGATGCGGTGGATTTTACACAGTCTGAAATTCTGAACCACGACGAAACTCGGACGGTAATCTTCGGACTCATCGGCGCCCAGCATGTGACGGAGTCGGAACTGCCCACGGCAGACCCGGACGCAGTGATGCACATTTCTGTGCCTGAGGATGGTATCATCTACTATCACTCCAGCATTTGGCTGGAGGAGGATGGTGTGTGGCTGCGTTCAGGAGATCGCTTATTCCAGTATCTTCCCAACGACTATGGTGGGGAGGAGATGGCCCAGATTGTCCAGAAACAGCTGGACCTGGGAGCGAAATCCTTCATTGAGTAATGAAAGTAAG
>NZ_SJOS01000059.1:0-15159 GCF_012027765.1 Pseudoflavonifractor sp. SW1122
ATGCCGTAGGCCAACAATTTTAAGATGAAATCCCGGCGGGTCATGGGCACCACCTTCCTTTCAGGAATGAAGAGTGAATCGTGAATAATGAATAATTATGGTGTGCCGCAAGCGGCACGGATTTGAATCAGAGGCACAGGCGGAAGGGCCTGCATTCTTCATTCTTCATTTTTCATTATTCATTCAAATAAGTTCTCCAAACAGCGCCCAGGTGGAGTAATCGGTGATCTTTACGTCCACAAACTGACCAATGAGCCCCACGTCGCCGTTGAGGTGCACCAGGCGGCCGCCGGGGGTGCGGGCGTTGAGGTTGTTCCGGGGGTCTTCGCTCTCCCCGTCCACCAGACAGTGCTGAATGGTACCGATATAGGCCTGGTGTTTTTCCAGGGAAATGCGGTTCTGAGCCTCCACCAGGCGGTTGAAGTTGGCGGACTTCTCTTCGCGGCTCAAAGGGTCCTCCATCTCCGCGGCAGGGGTGCCCTTCCGGGGGGAGTAGATGAAGGTGAACAGGGCGTCGTAGCGCACCTCCTCAATGAGGGAGAGGGTGTCCTCAAACTCCGGGGTGGTCTCCCCGGGGAAGCCCACGATGACGTCGCTGGTGAGCACCACGTTGGGAATCCGCTCCCGGAGCGCCTTCACCTTGTCCAGGTACTGCTCCCGGGTGTAGCGGCGGTTCATGGCACTCAGTACCCGGGTGTTGCCGGACTGGAAGGGCAGGTGGATGCAGGGGGCCACCTTCTCGCACTTGGCCATCACGTCAAAGAGCCGCTGGGTGGCGTCCTTGGGGTGGCTGGTCATGAAGCGGAGCAAAAACTCCCCTTCGATGGCGTTGGCCTGCTCCAGCAGGGTGGGAAAGTCCATACCGGTGCCCAGGTCCTTGCCGTAGGAGTTCACGTTCTGGCCCAGCAGGGTGATGTCCTTGTACCCTTCCGCCACCAGCTGGCGAATCTCACTCAAAATGATTTCCGGCTCTCGGCTGCGCTCCCGACCCCGGGTGTAGGGCACAATGCAGTAGGTGCAGAAGTTGTTGCAGCCATACATGATGGACACCCAGGCCTTGATTTTGCCGGAGCGGCGCACAGGCAGACCTTCGGCGATGGCCCCTTCGGCGGGGGCAGTCTCAAAGACACGGCCCCGGCGCAGGTAGATGCGGCGCATAAACTCAGGGAAGCGCCACAGCACCTGGGGCCCAAACACCAGGTCCACGTGCTGGTAGGACTGGCGCAGACGCTCCACCACGTGGGGCTCCTGGGCCATGCAGCCGCACAGGCAGATGATCTGGTTGGGGTTGCGCCGCTTGCCGTGGACCAGGGCGCCCACGTTGCCGAACACCCGCTGCTCGGCGTGCTCTCGGATGGCGCAGGTGTTGATGAGGATGAGGTCGGCGTGTTCGCCGTCGTGGACAATCTCATAGCCCATCTCGCACAGCATGCCCCGCAGCAGCTCCGAGTCCGCCTCGTTTTGCTGGCACCCGTAGGTGTCCACAAAGGCGGTGGGAGCCTGGGCGTGCTGGGCGTTGATGGCCCGGATTTCCTGACAATATTCCCGCTGTTTTGCCACGTCCTGAGCGGGGATGACGGGGGTCGTTCTCTCCATGGGGAGTTCCTCCAGTATTCATAAGGTTATAACATATATGATACCAGGACGGCGAAGCCGACATGGTATCATGCCATGTTTGTTCGGTTGCCCCGTAAGGGGCGAGAAAAACGGCAAAATCAAAGTATAATAGCCGCAGCTGCGGCTATTATACCATGAGACAGATAGCAAAACAAGACGAACCGCACCCGGGGGATTCCCAGGTCTTGTGCGTTGACAGCCTCAGGGCAACGTGATAGAGTAGAGCAAATTGTTTGGAATCCCATAGGTTCCCCATAAGGAGACTTATTATGCTGCATACTGCCCAACGTCTGCGCCAGGCCCTGCTCCGCCGCTGTGGGGGAGCCCCTGTGGTGCTGCCCGTGGCCGTGGTGCTCCACGCCCTGGTGGTGGCTTTGGTGGACCAGGTGGTCGTCCACCAGAGCTTGGCCGTCCTCCCCTCCTGCTTCACTGCCGGATGGTTCTGGTGGACGGTGGGGCTCATGGCCCTCTTCACCGGCCTGCTCACCTTCTTCACCCGCACCATCCTGCCCGGGGCCATCCTCACCGCCGTGGCCCCCACCATCATGGTGTTTTCCAGCTACTTCAAGGCCCTCATCACCTCGGTGCCGCTGACGGTGCAGGACTTCCTGCTCCTGGGCCAGCTGGGGGACATCACCCAGCTCAACGCCTCCTCCCTCCACTTCTCTCCCCTGAGCCTGGGGTGCATCCTCTTCTTGGTGCTGTGGCTGGTGGCGGTGTGTCTGCTGCTCTACCCCGTGCGCCTGGAGCGCAAGGCCAGCCTGTGGGCGGGAGCGGGCTGTGTGGCCGCTGTGGCCCTGGTGTACGGAGTGGCGGCCAACGCCCTGATCTTCACCCCCATGGGGGTGAGCACCGACCAGAAGCTGTCCCAGGCCACGGTGAACCGGGAGACCGGGGTGCTGTTGGGCCTGTGGCGGGGCGCCCTCAACCAGGTGCACATGGCCCTCAACGAGGGGGACACCTCCCCGGAGGAGCTGGAGCGGGCGGCCCAACAGGCCGTGGAGCTGGCCAGCCAGGAGGAGGACACCCGGGTGGCCCAGCAGCCCAACGTCATCCTCATCCTCTCCGAGTCCTTCTTCGACGTCACCCGCCTGCCCGGGGTCACTTTTGACGGAGACCCCCTGGAGACCTTCCATAGCCTACAACAAGAAGGAGTATCCGGGACCTTTTATACTCGGAGTTTAGGATATGGCACCTGTAACATTGAGTTGGAGATCCTCACGGGGATGAACACCGGCCTTCTGTGGGGGGAAGACCTGTACAACATGGACCCCCAGGTGTTCTCCCGTCTGCCCTCGGTGCCCTCGGTGCTGCGGGACAGCGGCTACTCCACCGAGATGGTGCACATGTATGACGACTCCATCTACAAGCGCACCCCCATGTTTGAGGCCATGGGCTTTGAGAAGACCTACTTCCAGGACGACTTTGCCGCCATCGACCCCCAGGCCACCGACCAGGCCTACCTGGAGGCACAGCGGGAGGGCAGCTTCTACTCGGACGCCTACCTGTCCAAGCTGCTCATGGACCTGTATGAGGACGGCAAGGGAGAGGGGCCTCAGTTCCTCTATGGCATTTCCATGGAGAACCACGCCCCCTATGACAAGAAGAAGTACGACGCCCAGGAGCTGACGGTGGCCTTCCAGTCCGACCTCAAGGGGCAGGCCCAAGAGATGTTCCAGGCGGTGGTGCAGGGCACCCACGACGCCAGCCAGGCCCTGGGGCAGCTCACCGACTACTTCCGGGACCAGGCCGAGCCCACGGTCATCGTGTTCTTCGGGGACCACCGCCCCGGAGTGGGGCTTCTGGATGGGGGTACGGTGTACTCCAAGCTGGGGCTGTGCTCCTCCGATTACAGCCGCTGGTCCACCCAGGAGATGAAGGAGCTGTACTCCACCGACTATCTCATCTGGTCCAACGACCCGGCCTACCTGCCCGGGAAGCCCGGGGACAAGGTGGACCGGGGGTCCAACTACCTGGGGGTGGATTTGCTGAACCTGGCGGGGGTGGAGAAGCCCGTGTACTGGAAGCTGTTGCAAAACCTGTCCCACACCCGGCTCAACGACACCTGGGTATATAGTTTGGCCCAGGACGGCACCCTCACCTACAAGCACCCCACCACCGGGGGCGACGGGGAGAAGCTGGATTTGCTGAGTACCCTGCTGGACGACACCTTGTACGGGGACCAGGTGGCCACCCCTGTGCTGAGGGCGAGGAGTCAAATGAATAGTGATGAATGAAAAATGAAGAATGCAGGCCCTTGGATTGGCCAGACTCCCGGTGACCCGTTGTAGGGGAGGGGCTTGCCCCTCCCGAATCCCCCGGGGCAATACCAGGGTAACCACGGGCCGGGCAAGCCACGGCCCCTACCACAGCACCACAGGGGGTGAGTCCATGCTTCCGGCGGCGGGAACGCCGCTTCTCCATGGTAGGCCCGGACATGGAAACCACCTAGCTGTAGGGCCAGCTGCCCAGGGGGGCCTGGTATAGTGGCAGGAACAGGAGCCACAGCAAGGGTGACGGGCCGACCATAGACTTGGCGCATTGACAGCCTCGTACCCCAGGGGGGTACTTAGGGGGGAACGCCCTAAGCGGGTTTTGGTTCCTTTTGACCGAGCAAAAGGAACCCCCAGCGGGAAGCGTCCCCACCAGGCTGGCAAGCCTGATACAGGGACCGTGGAATGCTCCATTCTTCTGTGATGGTTGATGCCAGGATGGGACAAATCCCGTCTTGACACCTGGGGAAAAACGTGATACAGTGGCTCCAATATGCGAAGACGGAGATAAGTACCCAGGTGTGGAAGGTTTGAAAGAGAGAGGATGGTCGGTGCAAATCCTCACCTTTGCCCTGTGGGAAGGCCCTCCTGAGCTGTGACCCCAACGGGAGACCCTAGTAGGCGTCACCGGCCCCCGCCGTTACCGGGTGAGAGTGCGCACAGACCCTGTGCGAATTCAGGTGGAACCACGGACATTTTGTTCGCCCTGAGCCGCTGGCTCAGGGCGTTTTGTTTTGAGCTGGCATCCTATGAATGAAGGAGTGTAACACATGAAGAACACCGAGAAAACCATGGAGAAGATTGTAAACCTCTGTAAGGGACGCGGCTTCATCTTCTCCGGCTCTGAGATCTACGGCGGCCTGGCCAACACTTGGGACTACGGCCCCCTGGGCGTGGAGCTGAAGAACAACGTCAAGAAGGCCTGGTGGAAGAAGTTCGTCCAGGAGAACCCCTACAACGTGGGTCTGGACTGCGCCATCCTCATGAATCCCCAGGTGTGGGTGGCCTCCGGCCACGTGGGCGGCTTCTCCGACCCCCTCATGGACTGCAAGGAGTGCAAGGAGCGCTTCCGTGCCGACAAGGTCATTGAGGACTGGTGCCAGGAGAACAACTTCGAGCTGGGCAAGCCCGTGGACGCCATGAGCCAGGCTGAGATGAAGGCCTTTGTGGACGAGCACCAGATCCCCTGCCCCTCCTGCGGCAAGCACAACTGGACCGATATCCGCCAGTTCAACCTGATGTTCAAGACCTTCCAGGGTGTCACCGAGGACGCCAAGAACACCGTGTATCTGCGCCCCGAGACCGCCCAGGGCATCTTTGTCAACTTCCAGAACGTCCAGCGCACCACCCGCCGCAAGCTGCCCTTTGGTGTCTGCCAGATCGGCAAGTCCTTCCGCAACGAGATCACCCCCGGCAACTTCACCTTCCGTACCCGTGAGTTTGAGCAGATGGAGCTGGAGTTCTTCTGCACCCCCGGCACCGAGCTGGAGTGGTTTGCCTACTGGAAAGACTTCTGCCACAAGTGGCTGCTGGACCTGGGCGTGAAGGACGAGAATCTGCGCCTGCGTGACCACGACCCCGAGGAGCTCTCCCACTACTCCAACGCCACCACCGACTTCGAGTTCGTCTTCCCCTTCGGTTGGGGCGAGCTGTGGGGCGTGGCCAGCCGCACCAACTTCGACCTCACCGCCCACCAGAACACCTCCGGCAAGGACATGACCTACTTCGACCAGGAGAAGAACGAGCACTATATCCCCTACGTCATCGAGCCCTCTCTGGGCGCCGACCGTGTGACTCTGGCCTTCCTGGTGGACGCCTACGACGAGGAAGTGGTGGGTCAGGACAAAAACGGCAAGGACGACGTGCGCACCGTGCTGCGCCTCCACCCCGCTCTGGCCCCCTACAAGGTGGCTGTGCTGCCCCTGTCCAAGAAGCTGTCTGACAAGGGCCGTGAGATTCAGGCCGAGCTGTCCAAGTACTTCATGGTGGACTTCGACGACGCTGGCTCCATCGGCAAGCGCTACCGCCGCCAGGACGAGATCGGCACTCCCTACTGTGTCACCGTGGACTTCCAGACCGTGGGCAGCGACACCGAGGAGGCCGACCACGCTGTCACCATCCGGGACCGCGACACCATGGAGCAGGTGCGGGTGCCCATTTCCGAGCTGAAGGCCTGGCTGGACGCCAAGCTGGCTTACTAAGACAGGCTATTTGATTGAAAAGACCGGGAGACGTTGGTGTCTCCCGGTCTTTTTGCAAAAAGCTTGCCTTTTTACTGTGTCTCAGGCGTAGCTTTTCCCCTGGCGAGGGCAGCTGTCTGCCGTCGGGCAGACGAGAGGGGGTTCTTCTAACCGCCCCTGTATCCGGCTTGCCAGCCTGGTGGGGACGCTTCCCGCTGGGGGTTCCTTTTGCTCGGTCAAAAGGAACCAAAACCCGCTTAGGGCGTTCCCCCCTAAGGACCTCCCTGGGGTACGAGGCTGGAACTGCGTCAAGCCTAGGTTCGGCCCGTCACCCTTGCTGTGGCTCCTGCTCCTGCACCACACCAGGCTATCCTGGCAACTGGCCCTATGGCTGGGTGGTTTTCACGTCCGGGCCTACCCTGGAGAAGCGGCGTTC
The DNA here is from genome assembly GCF_012027765.1 of Pseudoflavonifractor sp. SW1122. NCBI lineage: Bacteria > Bacillati > Bacillota > Clostridia > Eubacteriales > Oscillospiraceae > Pseudoflavonifractor > Pseudoflavonifractor sp. SW1122. The sequence goes on from NZ_SJOS01000059.1 coordinate 6,507, forward strand.
CCGCCGCCGATCGCTGGGAACAGCGGTACACCAGGATAAGGCCCTGGGGGTAGAAGGATTATGTTTCAGAGAAGTAGGTATGTTCTGTAGAAGTTTTATGCCATCTATGTGACCCCACCGGGCTAAGGGCCGAAAACAGGAGGACGCAGGGACACCTAGTACCGCGGGGTGGATTCCACAAGGCGGGGGAAGGCCCCGCCTTTGGCGATTCTTTCCCCCATTTCTCATCGGGGAGAAATGGGGCCCAGCGGAGCGCGTCCCCAGGCTGGCCAGCCTGAAAGCTCCATATCATGGGAGAATGCCATGATGGCATACAAGATGTTGTGCTGCGCAATTTTTTGAAACTTTTTTGAAAAAAGGTGTTGACATTTTAGGACAAAGTGGGTATACTATCTCTTGCCCTGTTGGGTACGACTTACGGCGGCATAGCTCAGTTGGCTAGAGCATACGGTTCATACCCGTAGTGTCATGTGTTCGAATCACATTGCCGCTACCACCCGGAGAGGCGGCAATGGCCGCCACTCCGGGAACCCAACCTAGCGCCCGCTGTGGGCAACATGGCCCGTTGGTCAAGCGGTTAAGACACCGCCCTTTCACGGCGGTAACACGGGTTCGAGTCCCGTACGGGTCACCATATATGGAGGCTTAGCTCAGCCGGTAGAGCGCTTGCTTCACACGCAAGAGGTCACAGATTCGAGTTCTGTAGTCTCCACCAGAAAAACCGAACGCTTATGCGTTCGGTTTTTTTCCTTTTCAATCCTCGGATGGGAGGTCCCTATGAAATTCTCTTCCCTTTGGCGCAAACACGCGGTGATTGTCCTGCTGCTGGCGGTGATTGCCCTGGTGGCCTGCTTGTACCAGACCCAAAAGGTGGGCTTTCACGAGGACGAGGTGTACACCATCGCCTCCGCCGTCAATCCCGGCAACGGCCTGCTCACCGCCTATGAGGACAACCTCATGCCGGAACACGGCACCCCCGTGTGGAAAACATCCCAGGAAGTGCGGGATTTTGTCACCCTCACCCCGGAGAACTACTTCAACTTCCACTCCATCTACCGCAACCAGGAGCTGGATAACCACCCGCCCCTCTTCTATATCCTGGTCCACTTCTCCGCCCTGCTGCTGGGGGGCGGGTTTTCCAAGTACACCGTCTTTCTCATTAACCTCCCTGCCCTGCTGGCCAGCTGCCTGGTGCTGCTCTCTCTTTTGCGCCGCATGGGGCTGGAGCGGTTTCGGGTGCCTGCCCTTCTCCTCTACGGGCTGTGCATGGGCACCCTGTCCATGGTGCTCCTTCAGCGGATGTACATGCTGCTGACCCTCTTTGTGCTGCTGTATGTGGACTCCTGCGTGGAGTTCTACCGCAGCGGCTTTACCTGGAACGTGTGGCGGTGGCTGCGCTTCGGCCTCATCTGCGTGCTGGGCTTTCTCACCCAGTACTTCTTTGCCGTCTATGCCGCGTTCCTCTTCCTGGTCACCCTGGGGGCCATGCTCTGGCAAAAACGGTGGCGCACCGGGCTGGGCTTTGCCCTGTCCCACGGCTTGTATGGGGCGGTGGGCATCTACCTGTTCCCACCCTGCCTGGACCACCTGCTCCACAGCGACCGGGGCATCTCCAACCTGTCCCAGGGCGGATACTGGGACCACCTGGTGGAGGATTTGGGCCACCTGGCCCGGGCCTTCTCCCTGCCCCTGGCCCTCTTTGTGGTGGTATCCGTGGGGGTGGCGGCCCTGGCCGTGGTGGCCTTCCGCCGCAGCCCAGGCCCTCAGCGGTTTTACTTGCTCCTCACCTTCCTGCCCACCCTGGGCTTTTTCCTGGTGACGGTGAAGTTTACCTCCTTCCAGGAGCTGCGCTATCTCATGCCCATGCTCCCCCTGATGGTGCTGGGGGTGTTTCTGGTGGCGGGACTGGTGTGGGACTTCCCATACAAGACCCGGATGCTCACCGGGGTTGCCGCCGGACTGGTGCTGCTGGGGCTGGCCACCTCCACCCCCAACGGCCTTTATCCCGGCTACGCCGCCTACCTGGATGCGGCCCGCACCTACCACGATGTCCCCTTCGTGGTGGTCAACGACAACTACTTCAACCACATGAAATTTTTACCGGAAATGATGCTCTACCACCACTCCCTCATTCTCAACACCACCCGGGGAGAGCTGGAGGTATTGGAGAACGACCCGCTGCTGGAGCAGGAGGGGCGTGTGGTGGTGTCTTTGCCCGTCTATTTGGACCAATCCGCCCTGTTGGAGCAGATCTGCCAGTCCACCGGCTTCCACCAAGTCACCACCCTGTGCACCAGCCCCAACGGCCCCCGGGACCGGGAGGTCAAGGCAAATCTGTACCTCATCTCCCGCTGAATTCCCATTTTTTCCACGCAGTCGCCTCCAAACGGAGACGGCTGCGTGTTTTTTGTAAAATTCAATTCCAATTCCTTCCGCCTGTGTCGGCGTATTGCCGAAGTTGGTTCGGCACTTTCTCTAAAAAATGGCCCAAATGTTTTGTGCTGTTTGTCAATTGTAAATTGTATAGGCCAGTGGGATAATCTAGAGTGAAAATTTTCCACACAAACGTGGAATGTCTATTCAGTAAAAATTCCGACACCGGAAAGGGGTGGAGCGTCGCAGCAAACATCTTGTCATCCCAGCGCCTCTATACTATGAAGAGAAAGGACGGAAAACACCCATGCGAAATCGCAACAAACGAGTGGTATCCACTGGTTTGGCCCTGAGCATGCTGCTGAGTATGATTCCCCTTCATACCATGGCAGCCGAGCCGGGGAACACCCAGGCTGGGTACAAGGATCCCTGGAACGCCTCCGCCTCCACCCCCGTGCTGGAGAAGAAAGACGCCATCACCTCTCCCACCTTTACTTATAAGGAGTGGACCGGTGAGGACGGCAACGAGGACGTGTTTGCAGTCAACCGGGAGGAGGCCAGCATGTTCGCCACCTCCAGCGTCATCTACGACAGCGTGGATGCCGCTCTGGACAGCGCCATCAACTTCAACAAGGAGGCCTCCGGCTACGTGCAGTACCTCACCGGTGAGAACGATGCCGACTGGTCCCTGCGCGTGGTGAAGAACGACACCATCGCCAAGGAGAGCTACGCCAACTTCTACGAGACCGACTACACCCCCGATGACTCCTGGAGCAGCGGGCTCCAGCTGCCCGCCAGCTGGACCTATTGGGGTCTGGACTATCCCATCTACACCAATACCCAGGTGCCCTGGCAGGAGGACAACACCAACAGCGACACCGCTCCTCTGGCCCCTGTCAACTACAACCCCGTGGGTATGTACCGCAAGACCTTTACCCTGGATGAGGGCCTGTCCACGCTGAAAGAGAGGAACGGCCGCATCTACCTGAACTTCCAGGGCGTGGAGGCTGCCTACTATGTGTACCTCAACGGCAAGCCCGTGGGTTACAGCGAGGACACCTACGCCCCCCACAGCTTCGACATCACCGACTACCTGGTGGACGGCGAGAACTTGCTGGCTGTGGAAGTACATAAGTTCTGCGACGGCACTTGGTTCGAGCTGCAGGACATGTTCAAGGACGGCGGCATCTTCCGTGACGTGTACGTCTACGGCGCCCCTCAGGTGCACCTCAACGACTACTTCGTCACCACCGACCTGGACGAGACCTATGAGAACGCCAACCTGGACCTGAGCGTCACCGTGGAGAACGAGTCCGCCCAGGCCGCTTCCGGCTACAAGGTGGACGTGCGTGTGTACAACGAGGACGGCTCCATGTTCGTCAACGGCATGACCGCCGAGGTGCCCACCATTGATGCGGGCTCCAGCCAGACCGTGGACCTGTCCAAGTACGTGCAGGACCCCGAGCTGTGGAGCGCGGAGCACCCCAACCTGTACTACCTGGTGGTGAGCCTCTACAAGGACGGCGGCGCCTACCTGGGCTCCATGTCCCAGCAGCTGGGCTTCCGTGAGATCGAGTTCACCCGCACTGAGGTGGATGGGAGCGGCAACCGCACCACGCAGGACAGCGAGTACAAGCCCATCACCATCAACGGTCAGCCTCTGGTGTTCCGCGGCACCAACCGCCACGACACCGACCCCGTGTACGGCAAGGCCGTGAGCAAGGAGGTCATGGAGAAGGACGTTGAGCTGATGAAGCAGTACAACCTCAACGCCATCCGTACCTCTCACTACTCCAACGACGACTATCTGTACTATCTGTGCAACAAGTACGGCCTGTACATGATGGCCGAGACCAACCTGGAGTCCCACCAGCTGATGAACAACGAGGGCAAGCAGGTGCTCTTCAAGGAGCTGGCGATGGACCGCACTGTGACCACCTTCAATCGTTTGAAGAACGTCAGCGCCATCGTGTCCTGGTCCACCGGCAACGAGAACTACTACAAGAGCAACGCCAACTATGCCGACTACATGTTCTATGATCTGATCTGGTACTTCAAGGACAACGATCCCACCCGTCCGGTGCACTCCGAGAGCTCCAACAAGGCCAACGGCACCGACATGGGCTCCAACATGTATCCCTCCGTGTCCACCATCCAGGGTGAGGCCCGCAACAACATGCCCTACGTGATGTGCGAGTACGACCACGCCATGGGCAACGCCGTGGGCAGCATCAAGGAGTACTGGGATGCCGTCCGTTCCGGCGACAACATGCTGGGCGGCTTCATCTGGGACTGGGTGGACCAGGCCCGTGTGGTGCAGTATCCCACCAGCTATGAGCTGGCCGACTATCCCGGCAGCGTGGCCGGCGCCCAGAGCGTCAACAAGGAGCCCGGCGAGGGCGCTTTGTCCGACACCAGCCTGGTCAACGGCTATGTGGGCTTTGAGGACACCGACGGGGCCTACAACGCCGCTCTGTCCGGCGACCGCAAGGCCTTCACCGTGGAAGTCATTCTCAAGCCTACCGAGTTCAAGGCCAACGAGGTCTTCGCCGCCAAGGGCGACAAGCAGTTCGCTCTGAAGCTCAACGGCGACAACAACCTGGAGTTCTTCGTCTACAACGGCAGCTGGAACTCCCTGGTGGTGGAGCAGTCCAAGCTGGGCGACGACTTTTTGAACAACTGGCACCAGCTGGTTGCCACCTATGACAACGGCGCCATGAAGGTGTACCTGGACGGCGAGGAGATCGGCTCCAAGTCCGGCCCCACCTCCATCTCCTCCTCCGGCGCCCTGCTGAGCCTGGGCTACCAGAGCGATTACAGCGGCCGTCAGTTCGCCGGCGAGATCTCCATGGGCCGCTTCTACAACGTGGCTCTGACCCAGGACGAGATCCGTGCCCAGAACTCCGCCACTCCTGCCATCGGCAAGGACGACGAGCGCGTCCTGCTGTGGGCTGAGATGAGCAGCATCCAGGAGAAGGAAGACGGCACCTACAACTACTATGCTCAGGATTATGCCTACTACAACGAGGAAATCTACGGCCAGGCCCTGGACGGCAAGTTCTTCGGCTACGGCGGCGACACCGGCGACTGGCGCAACAACTCCGGCAACTTCTGCCAGAACGGTCTGGTCACTCCCGACCGTGTGGCTCAGCCCGAGCTGGAGGAAGTGAAGTACCAGTATCAGAGCCTGTGGTTCACCGCCTCTGAGGCCGATCTGATGAGCGGCCTGGTGCAGGTGAAGAACGAGAACGGCTTCACCAACCTCAACGAGTACAATGTGGTGTGGCAGCTGATGGAGAACGGCACCGTCATCGGTGAGGGCACTGTCAACGCCGACGTGGGTCCCCAGACCACTCAGACCATCACCATCCCCTATGCTCAGTACATGCCCAAGGAGACCAAGGACGGCGCTGAGTACTACCTGAACATCTCCGTGCAGCTCAAGAGCGACACCCTGTGGGCCACTGCTGGCCACGAGGTTGCCCATGAGCAGTTCCAGGTGCCTGCCAACGTAGAGCAGGTGGCCCTGACTCCCTCCGCCAACGAAGTGGTGGTGGACGACTCCGCTGAGGACGTCATCGCCATCACCGGTGAGGGCTTCTCCTTCAACATCGACAAGGCCAGCGGCGCCATCTCCAACTATGTGTACAACGGCGAGACCCTGCTGACCCAGGGCCCTGTCCCCAACTTCTGGCGCGCTCCTGTCAACAACGACAACGGCAACTTCGACTGGGCCTGGCAGAATGCTGGAAAGGACGCCCAGGTCTCCGGTGACATCCAGGTCACCCAGGCCAATGGCTTCACCTCCATTGCCTTCACCCAGACCTTCCCCAACATGAACGGCCTGTCTCAGACCGTGGTCTACACCGTGGACGGCTCCGGTGCTGTCACTCTGGACCTCACCGTGGACGCCACCAAGACCAGCACCAGCCGCAGCCGCTTCATGCGCATCGGCACCACCATGGTCCTGCCTGAGGGCTATGAGAACGTCAGCTGGTACGGCAACGGCCCCGTGGAGGCCATGTGGGACCGTGAGTCCTTCGCCCGTGTGGGTGAGTACTCCTCCACCGTCAACGAGCTGTTCTTCCCCTACCTGGACACCGAGGACACCGGCACCCTGACTGGGGTGAAGTGGTTCACCGTCACCAATGACCAGAGCAACTACGCCATGGCCATTGCCGCCCAGGACACCGTGGAGGCTCAGGCTCTGCACTTCACCGCCGACGACCTGACTCAGGCCCGTCACCCCTATGAGCTGACTTACGAGAACGAGACCTACCTGTCCATCAACTACCGTTCCCAGGGCACTGGTAACGCCAGCTGCGGTCCCGACGTGCTGGGTCAGTACACCCTGCCCACCTCCAAGACCTACAGCTACGCCTACACCATGGTGCCCTACACCGTGAAGGACGCCGACCTGTATGACGTCACCGCTCCCTTCCGCACCGCTTCCGTGGTGGATCAGGACTCCGCCGTCAAGGAGCTGAAGGAAGCCATCGAGTCCCTGGTGGTCACCTCTGTGGACCAGGAGGCCGAGGTCAACAAGCTGGTCAACTCCTACAACGGACTGTCTGACGCCCTCAAGGAGCAACTGGCTGACGCCAAGGCTCACCTGGACGAGCAGGTCGAGATCCTGGAGACCATGAAGGCCGATCCCTACTACCACGCTGTGGTGTCCGATCAGAGCGCCAATGGCTTTGATGTGGACGTCACCGAGAAGTATGACACCGTGTCCATGGGTATGGATGCCGAGCAGGGCACCTACATGAGCGGTCACTTCCTGGTGGACAACGAGGGCGCCAAGGAGGCCATGAACGAGGTCATCGGCGGCTCCAACAGCTTCACCATGGAAGCCGTCATCCGTCCCAACGTCTATGACACCTCCGGTTCCTCCTTCAACATGATTATGGGTAAGGGCGACAGCTCCGCTGCCTTCCGTATCTCCGGCGGCAACCTGTACTTCTTTACCTACAACGGCTCCAACTGGATGCCCACTCCTCCCGACGGAGAGAGCTCCAACTTCCCCATGAACAACGAGCTGGTGCAGCAGTGGCTGCGTGTGGCTGCTGTGTATGACGGCAGCAACGGCGGCACCATCAGCGTCTACCTCAACGGCGAGCTGTCCAGCACCCGCAGCAACGTGGGTGAGGTCCAGCCCTCCGACCTGTACCTGGGCATCGGTATGTGCCCCGACACCGGCCGTACCTCCTTCAGCGACTTCAGCTCCGTGCGTCTGTACTCCAGCGCTCTGGACACTGAGGCCCTGAAGGCCGACGACGAGACCAACCTGGCCCGTGAGGACGTGGCCCTGTGGTACGACTTCAGCCAGATCAACTACACCACCACCACCGAGGTGGAAGTGGTGGAGGACCTGCCCGCCTACACCTACCTGGGTGAGAAGCCCGCCCTGCCCGACGCCATCTCCGTGTCCGTCAACGGCGGCGAGCCCTTCGACATGAACGTGACCTGGAATCTGGACAACCTGAACCTGGACCAGGTGGGCACCTATGAGCTCTCCGGCTCCCTGGCCAATGGCCAGACCGTGAAGCACACCATGGCTGTGGTGCCCGATGACGTGGTCTACTTCGTGGACTCCGGCGCCACCAACTTCACCGCTCTGGGTCAGATTCTGGTGGACGCCAACCAGGACACCATCCGCAACGCGGACGCCGACGTGGCCTACACCGCCGAGAACGGCTGGGGCTACCTCAACGGCGAGAACACCGGCACCGACAACGGCAGCACCGGTTCCGCTTACGACACCCTGCGCCACATGACCAAGGAGGCCACCGGCAAGTCCCTGAGCTATCAGTTCGACGGCCTGAAGGCTGGCACCTACAACGTGTATGTGGGCTATCAGGATCCCTGGACCCAGTGGAGCACCACCCGTCCCACCACCATCACCCTCAACCAGGGCGAGACCAACCTGGCCACCCTCAACGGCGTGGAGCTGTGCACTGCCACTCCTGCCTATGTGACCATGGAGAACGTGGAAGTGGCTGCGGATGGCGCCGTCACCCTGACCCTGGCCCCCGAGAAGACCGGCGACTCCAACTATGACGTGCTGGTCAGCTACATCCTCATCACCGCCGTGGGCGGCGAGGAGCCCGAGCCTACTCCCGAGCCCACTCCTGAGCCCACCCCCGAGCCCGGCGATGTCAACAAGACTCTGCTGGAGAAGACCGTGGCCTATGCTGACACTCTGTCCACCGACGGTGTCACCGACACGGCCAAGAAGGCCTTCGAGGACGCTCTGGCCAACGCCAAGGCCGTTCTGGCT
>NZ_SJOS01000006.1:0-71395 GCF_012027765.1 Pseudoflavonifractor sp. SW1122
GTAAAGCAAATGAAACGAGAGGCCAACCCCCAAAAAGGTTAGCCTCTCGTTTTGTTGTTCTGGCCTATTTTGCAACAGGCCCGTTTTTTGCACAAAACACACGTTTAGTTGGTGGCGGCCAAATATTCCTCGGCCATGTGCACGGCTACCGCGCCGTCTGCCACTGCCGTCACCACCTGGCGCAGCAGCTTGGTGCGCACATCGCCCACGGCAAACACCCCGGGAAGATTGGTGGCGGTGGTCTCATCCGCCACCACATAGCCCCCGCGGTCCAGCTCCAGCTGTCCCTGCACCAATTCGGTGGCGGGCTTTCTGCCCACGCTGATAAATACCCCGTCGCAGGGCACCGTGGTCTCCGCCCCGGTGTTCACGTCCCGGAGCCGCACGCCGGTGACCTTGTCCTCGTGCAGCAACTCCTCCACCGTGCTGTTCCACCGGAACTCCACGTTTTCCGCCTCCATCAGAGGCTGGTGGTACACCTTGGTGGCCCGCAGAGTGTCTCTCCGATGCACCAAAATCACCTTCCGGGCCACTCGACTGAGGAGAAGGGCGTCCTCAGCGGCGGAATTGCCGCCGCCCACCACAACCACCGTCTTATCCCGGTACCGCATGCCATCACAGGCAGCGCAGTAGGCCACGCCTTTCCCCACCAGAGCGGCCTCCTGGTCTAAGCCCAGCTCCCGGGGGTTGGCCCCGGTGGCCAGAACCACCGTTCTGGCGTAGAAGGTCCCCTCGCTGGTCTCCAGCTCCTTGGGTGCCCCTGTGAGATTCATACGCAAAACCTGGGCGTACTCCGTCTTGGCTCCGAACCGCTCCGCCTGACGCTGCATATTCTCCGCCAGGGTAAAGCCATCCACCCCGTCCTCAAAGCCGGGGTAGTTGTCAATCTCCTGCGTCAGTGCCATCTGGCCCCCGGCGGACAGCTTTTCCAGCACCAGGGTATCCAGTCCAGCTCTGGCCCCGTACAGGGCGGCGGTGTAACCGGCCGGCCCGCCGCCCACGATGATCATATCATAGATGTGGTGTTCGCCCATAACCGTCTCCTCCTTACTGCTCCAACGCTTGGCGGATGAACTGGTCGATCATAGCCTTGGACTCGGGGGCCACAATGGAGGAGATGGCCTCCCCGTTCCGGTACAGCACCAGGGTGGGAATCACCTCAATCTGCTGCTCCTGAGCCAGCTGGGCCTCCTCGTCGATGTTCACCTTGGCCACCACCAGTTGCTGTCCATACTCTTCTGCAATCTTTTCAAATGCGGGGCCAATCCGGCGGCAGTAGCCGCACCAGGGTGCCCAAAAATCCACCAGCACGGGCTGATCGCCCTGGGTCAGTTGTTGAAATTGTTCCTTATTTATATTGATCGCCGCCATGTGGGTCAGCTCCTTTCCTTTGTCTGAGGTTAGTATACCCAAACTGCGAGATTTCTTCTGTGACCACATCACCAAACACGGCCCATTCTTTGACACTGAAAAGCAGGTCGCAGCTAATTGACTGCGACCTGCTTTGTTTCTACTCTGTGTGATGGTCTACGTATCCGCTTAGCCGTTGCGGCGCTTGCGGGCAATGGCCACGCCGCCCAGAGCGGTGGCACTGCTCATCAGCACGCCCACCATGGCAGCCAGCTGGCTGGCATCCCCCGTCTGGGGTACGTTGGTCTCGGGTTTCTCAGACACCACAGGCTTCTGAGTGGCCTCGGGGGTCTGGCTGGCCTCAGGGGTCTGAGTGGGCTGGGGAGTGGTCTCAGCGGTGAGTCCGTTCATGGCGGAGGCCAGCGCTTCCACCGCGGCGTCCACCGCGTCCTGATCCTCCACGCTGAGGGTCTCGTCCGCCATCAGCGCCTGAGCCTCAGCCAATGCAGCTTGGAACACGGCCACGCTCTGGGCGGTATAGCCGGAGAGGTCCACAGCCTGAGCCTGGTTCAGAATATCCTCCAGGTTCTCCTTGTTGGCCTTGTAGCGCTGGGCCAGAATGGCGTTCAACAGTGCTTCGCTGGCCTCTTCCACATCCCCTGCCAAGGCATTGCCGCTGTCTTCCAGCAGCTCCTGGGCCTGGGCCAAAGCGTCCACCAGCTGCTGCCAGTCGGTCTGCACGTACTTGTCCTGCTCGGCCACCATGGCCTCGGCCTTTGCCACCAGCTGCTCCAGCATGGTCACGTCACCCTTTACCAGGCCCAGGGCCCAAATGCCCTCCAGCAGGGCGTCCCAAGCGGCATCCACCTCAGCCTGGCTGGGGTTTGCTTTCTCCAAGACAGCCTTGGCATCGCTCAGGGCTTTGTCAAAGGCGGCCTTGGCGGCGTCCGTGACACCGTTGGTGGCACCCGAGTCCACCAGGCTCTGGGCATACTCCACGGTCTTCTCCAGCAGATAGGTGTTTACCTCGCCGGGCTGGACATCATCGGGCTGAGTGGCCTCCTCATAGGCCTTCTGCACGTCCTCAGCATTCATGGCACCGGTGTACACGCGAGCCAGGGCGATCTCACAGTTGGCTGCGTATTCCAGATTGCCGTTGCTGGTGGTATCACCGCCCAGGAACATGTAGAGAGGGGGCACTGCCATGCTGCCCGAAGCAGACTTGGTGTCCTGAAGCTCACCGTTGAGGTAGAGTTTTACAGAGCTGCCGTCGAAGGTGCCCACCAGGTGGTTCCAGGCGCCCTGGGTGACCTGAGCTGCGGGCTTGACATAGGTCCCACCCACACGGGTCCAGAACTCCACCGTATTGGTGCCGCTCTTCTGCTCAAAGCAGAAACCGGACAGCTGGGTATTTCCCATGGGGTCGTTGTTTTTGTTGTCCAGGGGCTTGTAGTAGAGCTCCACCGTGATTCCGTCCACCAGTTCGGTGTAGTCGCTCTGGCTCATGGCATAGCGCAGGCCGTCATCCTGGCCGTCAAAGACCATCACGTTGCGGCCCAGCTCTTCATCGTACTTCACGGTAGGCTGTCCAAAGACTTTGATCTCGTGGCCGTTGACATCGGTGCCGGTCTGATCCAGGTCAAAGTCCACATTCAACACGTCCGCCTGGGGGGTGACATAGGCAGGATTGGAGGTGTTAAAGGCCTCGCCTGTGATGGGAGTGCTGGCCTTCTCATAAGAGGTGAGGGCTTCCACAGAGGGGGTATAGGTGACGCCCTGCTCCAGTCCTGTGACCTTTACCGTCCACTCTTCCCGCTGACGGCTGGCATCCTTGTAGTAGTCGCTGAACACCTGGACCGTTTTGGCAGCACCGCCGTTGTCCGGGGTGAGGGTGATGCGATAGGCCTGAATCATATCCACGTTCTCATCGCTGGCGGCCTGAGCGGCAGGGAAATGAACCACTGCGGAGTTCTTGGTCACAGCGCTCACCGTGACGGCGGCATCTGCGGCAAAGCTGGGCACATCGCTCTGATCGGCCCGAGCGCTGGTATAGGGTCGGTCACTGGCATCGTTGGCATCAAAGGTCCAGGGCTCCTCGGCGTACATATAGTCCCCGTCGGTGAGGTCCAAGCGGTAGATATCCACCGTGCCGTCCTCCATCACGTCAATGCGCAGGGCCTGAGAGGACTCTTCGGCATCCACAGGACAGGTTTCCCCGCTTCCAGTATTGGGGTCCACCTTTCCGCTCTCATTTTCAAAATAGGCGCCTATGGTGCTGTCCTGGATGGCGGTGTAGCCATCGTCCTGATAGATGGACCGGGCATCCTCCAGGGTGGAGTGGGAGTGGCCAGAGATGTGAATGACCTGGGGATACTCCTTCATCAGGGCCACCATATCACGGTCGGTCCCCTCCCCGTAGTTGCCATACCATTCATGGGTCACATAGGCGGTGTTGCGGATGCCGTGGTGCCCCAGCACGATCACGGGAGCTTCCGCATTCTCCGCTGTGGCAGTGAGCGCCCCGCTGTCATCCCGGTAATAGCGGACCTCGTTGGTCTCCTGGCCCGTCTTGCTCTCAAAGCGCTCCACGGCACCCGCAGCATTGTTATACTCGTGGTTGCCCATGGCCAGCACCACTTTTTCCGAGAGAGGATTGGCAAGGATGAGCTCCATCAAGCAATCGTATTCGCTGGCAGCGCCGTTGTTGGTGACATCTCCCACCAGCAGCACACCGTCCGCCTGGGGGTCGATCTCTTCAAATACGTTGAGGGCGTTGGTGAGCTTCGCATCGGCGTCGCTATTGCGGCCGATGTGCACATCGCTTCCCACAAAGAAGCGGGCGGCCACGCCCTCCCGGCTGGCAGCCTGCCAGGCGTCATCCTCAGGGGCCTGCCAAGCCAGAGCGGGCACAGAGCCCATCAGCAGAGCTGCAGCCATGCAGGCTACCGCTCCTCGTTTCCAAACATGATGCATGATCATCGAGTCCTTTCTACACCGCAGAAGATGTGGCTGTCATTGCCGTGCCCTCCTACGCTGGCCGGGTTCCCGCCCCTGCCGTCCAGCGTCTAACCGCCATGCAGGGCAACGGCGCCCAGGCGGTGCTGGTGTGCGTGTATGGCAACCGGGCCTATGAGGACACCCTGGTGGAGCTGGAGGACGCCGCCGTCCAGGCAGGCTTCCAGGTGGTGGCCGGAGTGGCCGCCATTGCCGAGCACTCCATCGCCCACCAGTACGCCGCCGGACGTCCAGACAGCCAGGACAAACTCCGATTGCAGGACTTTGGACGGAACATCTGGGACAAGCTGCAAGCCGGAGATCACTCCCAGCCCACGCTGCCCGGCAACCGCCCCTACAAAAAGGCGGGCGGAGTCGGCATGGTGCCCAAGCCCGCCAAGGACTGTAACCGCTGCGGCCTGTGTGCCCAGCAGTGCCCCGTCCAGGCCATTGACCCCGCCGACCCCAGCCGCACCGACAAGGAGCTGTGTATCTCCTGCATGCGCTGCGTGGCCGTGTGTCCCCAGGGTGCCCGGAAGGTAAACCCCGTCATGCTCACCGCCGCACAGGTGGCCTTGAAGAAGGTTTGCTCGGACCGGAAAGAGGGCGAGCTGTTCCTGTAACCGTACCACAAAGAGGTGTTGGTCCCCATCCAACGGGGGCCAACACCTCTTTCCTTTCCTCAAGTATAGGTTTTAAGCATGGTGATGCATTCTGTATAAGTATTGGTGATTCTATCTCTGGAGTGTTAGAATCAGAATCAAAGATCCACTCACATAAGGAGGAACTCATATGAGTAAACACGTTTTGGTCATCTCCACCAGCCTGCGCTCCCGCAGCAATTCCCATCTGCTGGCCCAGCAGTTTGCCCAGGGCGCCCAGGACGCTGGGCACCAGGTGGAGCTTGTCTCCCTGCAAGGGAAACAGCTGCACTTCTGCAACGGCTGCATGGCCTGTCTGGAGGCCCACCGGTGTGTCATTGAGGACGACGCCAACGCCATTGTGGAGAAGATGGGGGCGGCGGACGTCATCTGTTTTGCCACTCCGGTCTACTATTATGAGATGGCCGGTCAGATGAAGACCCTGCTGGACCGGGCCAACTCCCTGTATGACTCCGACTACGCCTTCCGGGACATCTACCTGCTCACCGCCTCCGCTGAGGAGGAGGACAGCGCCTCGGATGGACCTGTCCACGGCCTCAACGGCTGGATTGCCTGCTTTGAGCGGGCCCGACTGGCGGGTGTGGTCCGGGGCGGCGGCGCCAACGATCCCGGCGAGATGGGCCAGGACAAGCTGGACGCTGCCTACCGGATGGGCAAGAACGTGTAAGGAGGGAATACGCCATGGAATCCAAGTACAACGGATATTCCTTCCCCCTCCGGGACACCGTGCGCCGGGAGAAGGTGAAGTTCCACAACCGCTACGGCATTGAGTTGGCAGGAGACCTGTACCTGCCCCAGAATGCAACGGGTAAGCTGGCCGCTGTGGCGGTGTCCGGCCCCTTCGGGGCGGTAAAAGAGCAGTGCTCCGGGCTGTACGCCGAAGAGCTGGCCAGCCGTGGCTTTGCCACTCTGGCTTTTGACCCCTCCTTTATCGGAGAGAGCGGCGGTGCGGTGCGCAACGTGGCCTCCCCCGACATCAACACTGAGGACTTCTCCGCCGCCGTGGACTTTTTAGCCACCCAGGACTTTGTGGACGGGGAGAAGATCGGCATTCTGGGTATCTGCGGCTTTGGCGGCATGGCCCTCAACGCCGCCGCCATGGACACCCGCATCAAAGCCACGGTCACCTCCACCATGTATGACATGAGCCGGGTCAACGCCAAGGGCTACTTTGATTCCACCGACAGCGCCGACGCCCGGTACGAGATGAAACAAGCCCTCAACGCCCAGCGCACCCAGGACTACCAGTCCGGCACCTACGCCCGGGCCGGGGGTGTGGTGGACCCGCTGCCGGAAGACGCCCCCTTCTTCCTCAAGGACTACTACGACTACTACAAGACCCAGCGGGGGTACACCGAGCGGTCCCTCAACTCCAACGACGGCTGGAATGTGACCTCTTCCCTGTCCTTTGTCAACATGCCCATTCTGCACTACACCAACGAAATCCGCAGTGCCGTGCTGATGCTCCACGGGGAAAAGGCCCACTCCTGCTATTTCAGCCGGGACGCCTTCGCCCACATGGTGGAGGGCAACCCCTACACCTCCAATAAAGAGTTGCTCATCATCCCCGACGCTGTCCACACCGATCTGTATGACCGGAAGGACATCATTCCCTTTGATAAGATCACAAGTTTCTTCCACGCGTATTTGGCATAAAGGAGGCCCTTGAGATGGCAGTAAAGCAGACCGCAGGCCGGGACGCTCTGGGGAAGTTCGCCCCTAAGTTTGCCCAGTTGAATGACGATGTATTGTTCGGAGAGGTGTGGAGTCGAGAGGACAAACTCTCCCTTCGGGACCGCTCCCTGGTCACCGTGGTGGCCCTCATGGCCCAGGGGCTGGTGGACAGCTCCTTCCAGTATCACCTGACCACCGCCAAGCAAAACGGCATCACCCGACAGGAAATTTCCGAGATTCTCACCCACGCCGCCTTCTACGCTGGCTGGCCCAAGGCCTGGGCCGCCTTCCGCATGTCCAAAGAGGTGTGGGCGGAGGAAAATGACGCAGACGGCAAGGCCCGGCATCAGCAGGAGATGGTCTTCCCCATCGGCGCGCCCAACGACGGCTTTGCCCAGTATTTCGTGGGGCAGAGCTATCTGCACCCCCTGTCCACCAGCCAGGTGGGGGTGTTCAATGTGACCTTTGAACCGGGTTGCCGGAACAACTGGCACATTCACCACGCCACTCAAGGGGGCGGTCAAATGCTGATCTGTGTGGCCGGGCGTGGCTACTACCAGGAGTGGGGCAAGGAGGCCCAGGAGCTGCACCCCGGCGATGTGGTGAACATTCCCACCGGGGTCAAGCACTGGCACGGGGCCGCTCCCGACAGCTGGTTCTCCCACCTGGCTCTGGAGGTTCCCGGTGAGAACAGCTCCAACGAATGGCTGGAGGCCGTCTCCGACGCGGAATACAACAAACTCAAGTAAACAATAAGGGGGTGACGGAACCGTCACCCCCTTTTGTCGTCTATTTGGTTATCCGCCGATCTTTTCCACGGGTTTTCCCACCTTATGCTCCAGGAAGCTGCGGAAAGAGTCCACAGTACCCCCTTTTAACTCTCGCTTGGCAAACGCCTGGGCGTGGTTTTTCCCCAGCACAAAGATCAGATAGTCCCGGGTCTCCGCGATGGCCAGGATGTTCCCATACTCCCAGCTGGTGGTGGCGCCGGAGATTTTGCACTCATAGTGGTCCCCGTAGAAGCTGCTGCTGCACAGCTCACTGCCCGGCAACATGCGGCGTTGGGCCATCAGGGCGTTGAGGCCGTCGCCCCAGCCCTGCACCACAAACAGGCACACCACGGCCACTAGGATTACGGCTTTGAACCACAGCCGTTCGCCGGGCTCCAGCAGGAGGGACAGCCCCAGGACCAGAAGCAGGCATCCCGCCATCCACCACCGACGGGCGGTCTTCTTCCGAACGGTTTTCCGCAGCGCTCGGGACATGTCGGCCAGAGTGTGGCGGTCATAGATGGTATAGCAGCTATATTCCATAGAGATTCCCTCCTAACTTGGCGCGGTTGTTTCTTTTACAGTATAGCAAACCCGCAGTGGAAAATGCAAGATTTCCACTTACCAGATGGAGCCCTGGAAATGGCCGAAAATTTTTTCAACTTTTTTTGATTTCCCTCTTGCAATTTCAAAAGTCATGTGCTATTATGTCATAGTTCGGTTCAGATCCGGGTGTGGCGAAGTTTGGTATCGCGCTTGACTGGGGGTCAAGAGGCCGCAGGTTCAAGTCCTGTCACTCGGACCAACTAAAAAAGACACCATCGACAAAGGTCGGTGGTGTCCTTTTTTATTGGTCTGTATGCTTGGTGAACCTGCGGCCTCTTGGTGCCGTCAGGCACATAAAATCCGCCGCCCTATGGCCTCCAGAGCGTCCGCTCTGGGGGCCATAGGTTCAAGTCCTGTCGCCGGAAAACTTCTCTTGACCTTCTAGAGCACACCTGCTACCGGGCACCAAAAACAAAACCTGAGTAGCCATCCAGCTACTCAGGTTTTATTTATGTGCGAATTATCCGGTAATCCACTTGGTAAACGTGGCTACCTTCTCCAAATCTTCCTCACTTAACGACCTCAACCGCTCACAAAGTTTATGATAAGCGGAATCATCCTGTTCCAAGGGAGCAAAAAATTCTCCCGGCGTCATATCGAAGTACGAAATGATGTTGAACAGCTCTTTCAGGGATGGCAAGGCCGCTCCGCTGGTGACGCCTCGAATATAAGAGCCGCTTTTACCTAAATCCAGGCTCATGCGATGCTCGGACACATCTTTGGCCATCCTCAATTCGGTAATACGAGTTCTAATGAAATCTTCATATGGCATATCAACCATTGCCTTCCCTCCCTTTTTCGTTATTTTATTACGAACCAGGGGATGGCGTTGGTACTGTAATAGTTAATTTACGATTTACTCCTCCGTCAATTGGTAGTATAATTACTAATATATAATATTCTTGACGATTACACTACCACTTCCCATTTGGAGGCGATTGTATGCGCACCACGACAGTCAGCTTTTTTGGTCATCGACAAATGAAAGCCCCACTTCAAACGGAGCAGAACTTGGAAAAAATCATTTCACATCTGCTGCAAGAAAATGATTTTATAGAATTTCTTGTAGGGCGCAATGGAGAATTTGATCAAATCGTATCTTCAACCATACGCAAGTGCAAAAGACAGATTCGTAATGATAACAGTGTGCTCATTTGGGATATGCCATATTCCACTGCCGAGTATCGCAACAACAAACGGTCCTTCCTTGCATACTATGACGAAATAGAAATTTGTGAGCAAGCTGCAGCAGCACATTATAAAGTTGCATTTCAAATCCGAAACCGGGCAATGGTTGACCGTTCCGATCTGGTTATTCTATACATTGATCATTCATATGGTGGTGCTTACCAGACGTTTCAATATGTGAAAAAGATAGGCAAAAAACACATGAATATAGCGGAAAGCGATGACTCATTTTCTCAACTATACCACTTTCCATTCTATACAATCCCTTAAAGCAAAACAGTTACTGCCCAGACGTACAATGTCTGGGCAGTAACTGTTATATATTTGTTTAAACAAGTGGATTTCTCGCCCCAGCCCGCCGCACGGCGTTGTCCTGGAACCGGAAAATGCTGGGCACATGCCGGGACTGGGTGTACTCAAACATCACGCCCTGGCTGTTGTACACCTGGTTGCTCACCACCGCCACGCAGTTGTACTCTCCCAGGTCCAGCCACTTCTTGTCCGCCCCGGTGACCGGCTCCACGGTGATGGTGCGCTTGCTGGTGACGATCACCATGCCCAGCTCCTCCTCCAAGTAGCGGTATAGGGAGCCCTGGGCGATCTCCTCCGTCAAATCCGGCATACAGTCCACCCGGAGATAGCTGTGGTTTAAAATGATGGGCTTGCCGTCCATCTCGTGGACACGGCTGAGGGAAAACAGCTCCGTCCCCACCGGAAACCCGGTTTGCAGGGAGATGTTCACCCCCGCTACACACCGCTCCAGCTCCACCACCCGGGTGGCGGTGTGCTGGCCCGTGCGCTGGGCCGTCTCCCGGAAGGACTCAATGGTGCCCATGGTATAGGACGAGCGCTCAATGGGCTGAAAAATATTGCAAACGCCCTTGCCCTGGCTGGTCTGCACATATCCGTCCCGGACCAGCTCGGAAATGGCCCGGCGCACCGTGTTGCGGGAACAGGAAAACTCCCCGATGAGGGTATTTTCCGACGGCAGCAGCTGCCCCACCGGGTACACCCCCGACTCAATGCGGGATTTCAGGGCGGCATAAATTTGGGTAAACTTTTCTCGCGGCATATTTCTTCCACCTTGTCAAAACAGGCTCTATCCTTTTAAGATACTATATCCCCTCTACCTTGTCAATGTCCCCCACCCCGCCCCCGCTGAATTGTACACATGCCTAAAAATTGGGAGGAATGTTTATCACCTTTGTCAAGTTGACTTGTTTAAACAAGTGGTGTATCGTTAATATCAACAGAGACACAGGGAGCTGGGACCCGGAACAAACGAGGCTTCCGTGCAGAAAAGAAGGAGGATGGGCATATGTCCAAGTATCAACGAGACGTAGAGGCGCTGCTGCCTCTCATCGGCGGACGGGAAAACATCCAGGCCGTCTCCCACTGCATGACCCGGATGCGGTTCGTGCTAGTGGACCCCAACAAGGCAGACGTGGCCGAAATTGAGAAAATCCCCGCCGTAAAAGGGACCTTCACCCAGGCCGGACAGTTCCAGGTCATCATCGGCAATGACGTGGCGGTATTCTACAAGGAGTTCACCGCCTACGCCGGAGTGGAAGGCGTAAGCAAGGACGCCGTGAAGGCCGCCGCCAAGTCCAACCAGTCCCTCATTCAGCGGGCGGTGGGCACTCTGGGCGAGATCTTCGCCCCCATCATTCCCGCCCTCATCTGCGGCGGTCTGATTTTGGGCTTCCGCAACATCATCGGTGAAATCAACTTCTTTGCCGACGGCACCATGAGCCTGGCGGATACCTCCCAGTTCTGGGCTGGCGTGTACAGCTTCCTGTGGCTCATCGGCGAGGCCATCTTCCACATGCTCCCCGTGGGCATCTGCTGGTCCATCTCTAAGAAGATGGGCACCACCCAGATTCTCGGCATCATCCTGGGCCTGACTCTGGTCTCTCCCCAGCTGCTCAACGGCTTCTCTGTGGCCACCGCTACGGAAATCCCCGTGTGGGACTTCGGCTTTGCCCAGGTACAGATGATCGGCTATCAGGGCCAGGTCATCGCCGCCATGATGGCTGGTTTTGTGCTGGTCTATCTGGAAAAGGGCTTGAAAAAGCTCTGTCCGGAAGTCATTAGCATGATCGTGGTCCCCTTCTTCTCCCTGGTGCCTGCGGTCATCATCGCCCACACCATCGTGGGCCCCATCGGCTGGGCCATCGGCGACGCCATCGCCTCGGTGGTCTACGCCGGCCTCACCTCTTCCGTGCGCTGGCTGTTTGCCGCCGTGTTCGGCCTGTTCTATGCCCCCATCGTCATGACCGGTCTGCACCACATGACCAACGCCATCGACACCCAGCTGGTGAACCTGTACGGCGGCACCATCCTGTGGCCCATGATCGCCCTGTCCAACATCGCCCAGGGCTCTGCGGTGCTGGGTATGGCAGTGCTCCAGAAGAAGAATGAGCGGGCCCAGCAGGTGAACATCCCCGCCTGCATCTCCTGCTACCTGGGCGTCACCGAGCCCGCCCTGTTCGGCGTGAACATGAAGTACGGCTTTCCCCTGGTGTGCGGTATGATCGGCTCCGGCCTGGCCGCTGTCATCTCCATTGTCACCGGCTCTGAGGCCTACTCCATCGGCGTGGGCGGTCTGCCTGGCATCCTGTCCATCAAGCCCCAGTTCTACCTCACCTTCCTGCTGGCCATGGCTGTGGCCATCGTGGTGCCCTTCGTACTCACCCTGATTGTGGGCAAGCGCAAGCTGGACGCCACCGTGTCCACCGTCATCGAGGACAGCAAGCACGCCTGTGGACTGCTGCTGGACAACGGCGTAGAGCTGCTCATCCACGTAGGCATGGACACCGTCACCATGGGCGGCGACGGCTTCCAGCTCCACGTAAAGGAGGGGGACCGGGTGCACACCGGGGACAAGCTCATCACCTTTGACCCCGAGAAGATTCGTGCCGCCGGACACCCCACCACCACCGCCTTTGTCATCACAGAGCCCGGCTCTGCTCACTTCAACTTCCACACCGGACTGGACGCCCAGGCCGGCCAGACCGCCATCATCACCATGGAATGAGGAACCTACTATGAAAGACTTTCGCAACAGTGTAGTATATCAGATCTACCCCAAGTCCTTTCTGGACACCAACGGGGACGGTCTGGGGGACCTGAAAGGGGTCACCGCCAAGCTGGACTACCTGGAAAAGCTGGGTGTGGACTATATCTGGCTCACCCCCTTCTTCGTCTCCCCCCAGAACGACAACGGCTATGACGTGGCGGACTACCGGGCCATTGACCCCCGGTATGGCACCATGGCCGACTTCGAGGAGCTGGTACACCAGGCGGAGGCCCACAACATCCGCATCATGCTGGACATGGTGTTTAACCACACCTCCACCCACCACCAGTGGTTCCAGAAGGCCCTGGCCGGGGACCCGGTGTACCAGGACTACTACATCTTCCGCCCCGGCAAGCCCGACGGCACCCCGCCCACCAACTGGGAGAGCAAGTTCGGCGGCAACGCCTGGGAGTACGTGCCCCAGCTGGGCAAATACTACCTCCACCTCTTCGATAAGACCCAGGCGGATTTGAACTGGGAGAACCCCGCCGTGCGGAAAGAAGTCCAGGACATTGTGCGCTTCTGGATGGGCAAGGGCGTGAAGGGCTTCCGCTTCGACGTGGTGAACCTCATCAGCAAGGGAGAGTACGCCGACGACTTTGAGGGGGATGGCCGCCCACAACGCCTGGAACGCCGTGTTCTGGTGCAACCACGACCAGCCCCGGGTGGTGTCCCGGTTCGGCGACGAGGGGGAGTACTGGAAGGAGTCCGCCAAGATGCTGGCCAACATCGTCCACGCCATGCGGGGCACCCCCTACGTCTACCAGGGGGAGGAACTGGGCATGACCAACGCCAACTTCACCCGCCTGGACCAGTACCGGGATGTGGAGAGCCTCAACCACTTCCAGATTCTCCGGGACAAGGGCATGAGCGAGGAGAGCGTGTACAACATCCTCAAGGTGCACTCCCGGGACAACAGCCGCACCCCCATGCAGTGGGACGCCACCGCCCAGGGCGGCTTTACCACCGGGGAGCCCTGGATTTCGGTGAACCCCAACACCGCCACCATCAACGCCCAAGCCCAGGTGGAGGACAAGGACTCCATCTTCGCCCACTATCAGGCCCTCATCCGCCTGCGCCACGAGTACGACGTGTTCGCTCAGGGGGACTTCACCCCCCTCACTCCCGACCACCCTGCCGTGCTGGCCTATCAGCGCAAGTACCAGGGCCAGGAGCTCATCTGTGTCAGCAACTTCTACCGCAAGGAGTGCGTGTGGAAGGCTCCCGTGGAGCTGGATGGATACCGGGTGCTGCTGTCCAACTACTCAGACAGCGTGCCTCAAGCCGTGTGGACCCTGCGGCCCTATGAGTCGGTGCTACTGCTGAAAGAATGCCACTGATTTATGCCAAATACCCCACAGACCGGATTTGGTCTGTGGGGTATTTTTACAGTCTCATTCTTCTAATGCCAGAGAGGCCTGGAGCAATTTCTTGGTGTAGTCGTGCTGGGGGTTGTCGTAGATGGTGTCCACGTCCCCCTGTTCCACAATCTCCCCCTGGTACATCACCGCCACCCGGTCGCAGATCTGGTAGACCACCGCCAGGTCGTGGGAGATGAACAGGTAGGACAGGCGGAACTTGGCCTTCAAGTCCACCAGCAGCTGGAGGATTTGGGCCTGCATGGTCACGTCCAGGGCGGACACCGGCTCATCCAGCACAATGAGGCGGCTGCCCCCGATGAGGGCGGCGGCAATGGCCACCCGCTGGCGCTGACCGCCGGAGAGCTGGGAGGGGCGGCGGGAATAGTGCTCCTCCCCCAGACCCACCTGCTGCAGCATGTCAATGGCCTGGGCCTTCCGCTCCTTCTTGTCCTTCACCCCCAGCACCCGCAGGGGCTCCTCCAAAAACCAGCCCACCGACTTGGCGGGGTTCAGGGAGCCGTAGGGGTCCTGAAACACCATCTGAGGCCGGAAAGCGTTGACCTCCAAGGTGCCCTCGGTGTCCTTTACCACCCCCAACAGGCACTTGGCCAGGGTGGATTTACCGGAGCCAGACTCTCCCACAATGCCCAGCACCTCGCCAGGGTCCAGGGTGAGGGAGACGTTGCGCAGCACTTGCTTGCGCTCCTTGCCCTTTCCATAGTAGCTGTTGAGGCCCTGGATGTTTACCATTGGTTTCTCAGCCATGGCTGCCACCTGCTTTCAGTTTGGTTCGGGTGGGGCGGGAGGCGATGAGCCGCTGGGTATACGCCTGCTGCGGGTGGTGGAACACCTGCTCCACGTCCCCTGCCTCCACGATCTCCCCCTGCTGCATCACCACTACGTGGTGGCACAGGGCCCGGATGACACCCAGGTCGTGGGAGATGAACAAAATGGCGATGCCCTCTTTCCGGTTGATCTCCTTGAGGGTGTCCAGAATCTGTGCCTGGATGGTGACATCCAGGGCGGTGGTGGGCTCATCGGCGATGAGCAGCTTGGGCCGCAGCACCAGGGCGGCGGCAATCATCACCCGCTGGCGCATACCGCCAGACAGCTGGTGGGGGTACTGGTGGTACAACTGCTCCCCATTGGGCAGCCCGGCCAGGGCCATGGCCTCCAGGGCCCGCTGTTTGCGCTCCTTGGGAGGCATCTTGGTGTGGATGCGCAGGGCCTCCTCCACCTGGGGTCCAATCTTCATGGTGGGGTTGAGGCTGGTCATGGGCTCTTGGAAGATGATGGACAGGTCCTTACCCTGATAGCTGCGCATCTGGCTGCGGGTGAGGTCCAGCAGTTCCACTCCCTCAAAGCGGATGGAGCCGGAGACCTGGACGCTCTTCCGGTCCAGCAGGCCCATGATGGCGTGGGCGGTCATGGACTTGCCTGAGCCGGACTCTCCCACAATGCCGATGACTTGGCCCTCCTCCACATGGAGGGAGAAGTCCTTCACCGCCTCGAAATGACCCTTGGGGTTGGGAAATGCAATTTTCAAATGTTCAATCTGTAACATCATGCCGCCATCCTTTCCCGCAGGCCCTCACCCAGCAAACTCACGCCCAGGATGGTGAGCACCACCACCAGGGCAGGACAGAGCATACACCAGGGGGCGGTGGACCACACCGCCTGGGCCTCGTTGAGCATCCGTCCCAGGCTCACGTCGGGGGCGGTGACGCCAATGCTCAGATAGCTCATGGACGCCTCGGAAAGCACCGCATTGTTAAAGCCAATGGTGAGCCCCGACAACAGGGTGGGCCAGGTGTTGGGCAGGATGTGGACAAAGAGGATGCGTCCATTGGACACCCCCATGAGCCGGGCCGAGCGCACAAAGTCCCGGTCCCGGACCTTGAGGAACTCCCCCCGCACCAGGCGGGCAAAGCTGGGGATAAAGAGAATGCCCAAAGCTCCAATGACGTTATACTTGCCCGGGCCAATCACCGCCAACACCACCAGAGCCAGCAGGATGCTGGGGAAGGCGGCCAGGGCGTCACAAATTCGCATGACCAGGGCGTCCACCACGCCCCCAAAGTAGCCGCAGAAGGCGCCGATGAGCAGTCCGGCCACAAAGCCGATGGCCAGCACGGCCAGGGCGATCATCAGGGTGCTGCCCGCTCCCTCCATGGTGCGGGACAGGATGTCCCGGCCCAGCTGATCGCAGCCGAAGGGGTGGGCCAGAGAGGGGGCGGCATACCGGTCCGCTCCCACCATGGCGGTGGGCTCATAGGGGGTCCAGAACATACCCACCCCGGCAAAGCCCACCATGAGCACGGTGAGCACCAGGCCCAGCCGTCCATACCAGTTGCGTTTTGTCATCTCGCCTCACCGTCCTCTCAGTCTGGGGTCCATGACCCGGTAGAGCAAGTCGGCGGCGAAGTTGCACACCACCACCACCGTGGCGATGAGCACCACAATGGCCTGCACCACCGGATAGTCCCGGTTGCCAATGGAGGTCACCAGCATCTTGCCCAGGCCGGGGATGCCGAAGACCTGCTCCACCACAATGGAACCGGCCATAATGTCCGCCACCGTCATGGCCAGGAAGGTGACCACGGGAATCATGGCGTTGCGCAGCACATGCCGCCACAGGGCCGAGGTCTTGGAGTTGCCCTTGCTGTACGCCGTGCGGATGTAGTCCTGGCCCAGCTCGCTGAGGATGGAGCCCCGCAGCATTTTCACCGTCATGGCCGACCGGGGCAGGGCCACCGCCAGGGCGGGAAAGAGCATGTACCACAGATAGGGGCCCCAGCCGGCCTGGGGGGTGACAATGGCCCCGGGCTGGAACAGGCGCAGCACCAGTCCAAACACATACACCAGCAAGATACCCGCCACAAAGTTGGGCACCGACATGGTGATCTGGTTGAGGATGGTGAGCACCCGGTCCACCACGCCCCCCTCATACCGGGCGGCGATGATACCCAGGGGCAGAGAGATGGCCACAATGAGCACAAAGGCCAGCACCGCCAGGGTGAGGGTGTGGGTGACGCAGGTAGCCAGCAGCTGAGCCACCGGCATGCCGTAGTTGTAGGACTCCCCCAGGTCCCCGGTGAGCAGGCCCCCCAGCCAGTGGAGGTACCGCTGCCAAATGGGCAAATCCAGCCCCAGCCGATCTCGGAGGGCTGCGATTTGTTCTTGGGTGGCCTCCACCCCCAGGATGGAGGAGGTGGGGTCGCCAGGAATGATGGAGAAGGCCACAAAGGCCAGGATGGTCACCAGCAGCAGGGTGGCAATCAGCAGCAGCACCCGCTTGACCAGGGTTTTCATCATACATCTCACCTCTTGCAATTTGGGGGCCGCAGGTGCGGCCCCCAAAGCGTTGGTCTCTTATTTATAGTGGATGGTGCTCATGTCCAGCACATAGGTGGCATAGAAGGTCACGCCATCCAGGGCGGGATTCATCACCACCAGGTCGCACAGGTCCTGAATCCACAGGCTGGCGGCCTCTTCGTTGAGGATGGTCTGGGCCTGCTTGTAAAGCTGGGTCTGCTCGCCCTGGTCCAGCGTGGTCAGGGCCTTCTCCATCACCTGGTCATACTCCTCTGAGTTGAAGTTGATGAAGTTCTTCTGGTTGTCGCTGACGTAGCGCTCCAGCATCTCCCGGCCGGTCATGTCGCTGGCGGCGATGCCCACCACGGTGGACTCAAAGTCGCGGCCACGGTACACATCGCTGACCCAGCTCTCCCACTCGATGGGGTTGAGGTTGGCGGTGATGCCCACCTGAGCCAGCTGCTGGGAGACCACCTCAGCGGTCTCCACATGCTGGGTGTAGTTGGAGGGCACGGTGATGGTCATGGTAAAGCCATCGGGATAACCGGCCTCAGCCAGCAGCTGCTTGGCCTTTTCCAGGTCCTGCTGGTAGTTTTCCGCCAGCTCGGGCATGAAATACTTGGTGTAGGCGGGGTACATGCTGGTACCAGTGGCCACGCCGTCCCCGTTACACACAAATTCGATGATCTCAGGGACATTGATGGCGTAGTACATGGCCTGACGCACCCGCACGTCGTCAAAGGGCTTGACGTCGTTGTTCAGGTACAGGGCCTGCACCAGCTTCATGGTGTCCTGGAGCACGGTGAACTGCTTCTCCACCTCCTTGCGCACCGAATTGGGCAGGTGGATGACCATGTCCAGGGTGCCGCCCTGCAAGCCCATCACCAGGGTGTTCACATCGGTGATGATGCGGAAGGTCACCTTGTCCAGCTGGGCAGGCTCGCCCCAGTAGCCGTCAAACTTCTTCATCTCCATGCTCTGCTGAGGAGTGTAGGAGGTGAAGGCGAAGGGACCGGTGCCGATGGGAGTGGTGGCAATGGTGTCGCTGGAATTTGCAGGGATGATGGCGGCAGTCATGGAGTTGATAAACTCCAGATTGGGCTCTTTGAGGGTGAGCACCACATGGGTGTCGTCGGTGGCCTCCATGCTGGTGACATTAGAAAACGCCGAAATCAGAGGCGTTCCATCGTTCTCTGACCCGGCGCAGCGTTCCAAGGAGTATAGTACATCTTCCATGGTGACTGCATTGCCGTTGTGGAACTTCACACCCTCCCGCAGGGTAAAGGTGTACTGAAGTCCGTCGTCGGAAACTGTGTAGTCACTGGCAACAGCGGGAATGACGCCGCCGTCGGGACTGGCTTTCATCAGTCCTTCGAAGATGTTGAACAGCACTTCACTGGTCCCCGCGGCTACCGCCTTGTGGGGGTCCAGGCTGTCCAAATCCTGTGCGATACCTACCGTGACTGAGTTTCCTTTGGATAACTCGCCCGTTTGTGCAGAGGCTGTGGGGGTGGCGCTATTGTTCGTGCCTCCTGTACATCCGTACAGTGAAGCCGAGAGCATGACCCCGGCCAGCAGCAGCAAAAGGGCCCGTTTCGTGAACTTGGGCATTTTGCTTCTTCCTTTCGTTTCTGCTTTTCTCGCAACTGTATTCAGTTGTCCGGTCTATTCTAACACACAGGAGCAGAATTGCAAGGTATTTCTTGCACAATTTGTGTGGCGCAGGGAGGCCCCCTGCGCCACACTTTGCCACTTATTTCAATTGCTCATACAGGCCCGCCATGTCCTCAGCCCCATCCCCTACCAGGTAGACGGTGCCGTCGTCCATGGTGATAAGCAGCCAGGGCCCCTCCTGGGGGTCCATGCACACGGTGATTTTGTCGTACTCGTCGCTCTGGTAGCGGCCCTTATATACGTTGTCCATGGCCGTGCCAGCAATGCGCCGCAGCCCTTCCGGCTCCTCTTGCAGCAGCTGCACCTGGTCCACGTCCGCCAGGGGAATCTCATAGTGATCCCAGCCGTGCTCTGCCACCAGGACAGTATCGGTGAGGGTGAGGGTCACAGGGCTGCGCTCCTCTGCCATCACCCACACACCGAACAGGGGCATCAGGAGCATCAGAACCGCCGTAGCTCCCATGATGACCCGGCCGCTTTTCTTGGCCAGGTTCACGGTGGTGTTCATGCCGATGCGGTTGTTGACCACCAAGTGGGTGTCGTTGGGGTCATAGTAGAACATGCCCCAAATCCACTTTTTGTCCTCGTCCACATAGTAGGTCTGGCCGCTCTGGGCGGTGAGACGCTCCTGCTGGTGGCGCAGGTGGAACTCCAGCCCCACCGCCAGCACCAGAAAGAGGACGGTGAGGGCCAACATCACCACCAGGCCCCAAACCGGGTGGGACAGAGACAACCACATGGCCAGGTTGACCCCTGCCATAAACCAGCTGCCCCACACCCAGCTCCGCCGCCAGGCTCTCCTGCGGATGCGGGTGAGGGTCTGGGTGAGGCTCTCATTTTCGTCCACCGTCTCCGCCCGCCGCCGCATGGCCCACTGATACAGGGCCCAGAATAGCAACACACACACCGGCCCGGTGAGGAATAGGGCGGTCATCAGCCAATCCTGTTTCACAATGCCCCACACCAGGGGCGCCAAGCTCACCACCAGGGGAAGCAAAAACTGAACGGGCGAGATGGGCTTCTCCGCCTGGGCCGCGGCGGTGAGGTTCACCACATGGGTGCGGGGCACCTCCGGGTACCAGCCCTGTTCCTGTTTCAGTGCCTTGAGCTTTTTGTGGTACTTCACATAGGGGATGAAGGGCAGCACCATAGCCACATCAATCCAAATCAGCCACACAGTCAGGGACAGCCCCGTGGACATGGGCAAAAGCACCAGCACCACCACCGATACCAGCAAGCCCAGGCAGATCCACCGCAGAATACGGCGGAACCGGTTCAACAGCTCCACGGTCTGGGGGTGGGTGCGGCCCACATAGGGCAGCGTGACCCCCAGGGCAATGTTCTTTTTAAACTTGGTCTCGTTGTTCAGCTGCCAAAACATCAGCGGTATGATGATAATTCCACACGCCCAAAGAATCAACCGAACGATCATAGTCACCCCTCCTGTTCATATAGCTTCTGGCACAGTTCCAGCACCTGCGCTCGACTCCACCCGGCCACCCGCAGCTCGGACAGGGCCAGTTTTAACCGCTTCATGGTCTGTTCCGACACGGTCTGGGCTCCCTCTCGGGCACTGACCACGGTCCCGCTTCTCCGGTCGGTGGTGATGTACCCCTCCTGTTTCAGCAGCTGGTAGGCACGGCTCACCGTCATCATGTTCACCCCGGCCTCATCGGCCAGGGCCCGCACCGTGGGCAGCTTCTCCCCCGGGGATAAGACCCCCTGGGCAATGCCCACCACAATCTGGTCCCGAATCTGTTGGTAAATGGGTCGCTCACTGTTGAAATCCAATTGCAGCAGCATGAGGGTTCACCGTCCTCTCTTTGTCTTGTTTGTATTACAAATTATAATACAAGAGATATAAAAAGTCAACCCCTCGCGGGGTTGACTTTGCGTCCCATTAAGCGGAGCTCTATGGGGTATGTCCCTGGTTTGACACCATACCTACGCCCCATAGGGCCATCAGAACCAGCACCAGCACAGACAAAACCGGGGAAATCATGTTCTTCCATTTCATACGGTTCACCCCAAAATCACAAAAGGTATTATGCTTACCGTGTACAGATCCTACGATTAGTGTACCAGAAGTTCCAGCCCCGGTCAATGGAAACAGCTCTCTGACCTCCACCAGGCCGAACGCCTCCCTTATGCAAAGGGAGCTATCAGTCGTCCGGCTGACTGGGGGATTGTTCTTCTCAACATCCTAGTTCAGGCTTGCCAGCCTGGAGGGGACGCTTCCCGCTGGGGGTTCCTTTTGCTCGGTCAAAAGGAACCAAAACCCGCTTAGGGCGTTCCCCCCTAAGGACCTCCCTGGGGTACTGAAATGTACATGCGTCAAGGCTATAGTCGGCCCGTCACTCCTGCTGTGGCGCCTAGGCGTGCCACCACACCAGGCCGCACTGGGCAGCTGGCCCTACAGCTGGGCGGTTTCCACATCCGGGCCTAGTCCGGCGGGTGCGGCGTTCCCGCCGCCGAGAGCATCTGACGCCCCCCTGTGGTGCTGTGGTAAGGGCCGTGGCTTGCCCAACCCGCTGGCTCCCCGGCATTGTCCTGAGAGATTCGGGAGGGGCAAGCCACTCCCCTACTTTCCACTAATGTTTATACTTTATCATCTTTATAAAACTGCTCAATCAGTCAGTATAATATAACAGGAAATCATCTATCTCCCTACATGATAAAATTCTCCCATATTTTTGAGAGACCAATTCTTGCAAATTCAATGCTCGCACACAGAAATCTGCATAAATAGTATCACACCCACAGGAATAGTGTTTGTATAGCTGATATTTATTCTTTCTAACAACTTTCCTGATTGCATTGCTTGCCCGACTATCATAGATATAAACTGCATTTGGAGAATGAAAGTGTAAGTACTTGGACGCTAAAGACCTCTTATCCAGCTTCGTTAATTGGTTAAACACATCTGTCAGAAACATATGAGTACTAAGTAGACTATCTAGATTATCGTCTGTCAGCCTATCATATTCCTTCAACACTCCTATTCTTCTATCGAGTTCATCTCCGATTTCCAACATCTTTGGTGCTACTACATCGGCATAAAATTCCGTTGAGTCACAACCATCTCCTGTTTTTCTTCTTTCTAGTGCAGCCGAATAACTACGCCCAATTAACCACAGTTTTCCTATAATAACGTCTTTCTTATTATGGTAAGGTTCCTGAGCACACATATTGTATAGCACAGAATTACCATATTGCCATACATTGTTTGGATTTTCAAAGTAACGCATTAGCGTACGGGATAGTGTTTGGTTCATAACTTCCCCCATTCGGCTACGTTCAGAAATTGCGTCGCAGTTTATTGAGATACCCCTCTAATATTAAGGTAGCGGCCACGGCGTCCACATTCTTTTTATGCTGTTTCATCTTCTTCCCCGAGGCGTGGAGAATCTGGTGGGCCTCAATGGTGGTGCGCCGCTCGTCCCACAGGTGCACCTCCATCCCCGTCACCTCCTGAAGCTGCTGGGCAAAGGCCCGGTACAGCTCCGCCCGGGGG
This sequence comes from Pseudoflavonifractor sp. SW1122, assembly GCF_012027765.1. Lineage (NCBI taxonomy): Bacteria > Bacillati > Bacillota > Clostridia > Eubacteriales > Oscillospiraceae > Pseudoflavonifractor > Pseudoflavonifractor sp. SW1122. The sequence goes on from NZ_SJOS01000006.1 coordinate 22,188, forward strand.
CCCTCTGTGCCGTCCATGTTCCGGGGAAAGCCCATGACCAGCTCCTCCACTCGGTGCTCTTGCACCAGTTTGCCGATCTCCTGGGCCACCTGGTCCGCCTTCCGGCTGTGAATCACCGTGGTGAATCCCGCCAGCATCCCCAAGGCATCGGAAATGGCCACCCCGGTCCGGGCGTCTCCGTAGTCCACCGCCATCACTCGCATAGGTTCGTCCTCCTGATTGTTTGGTAAAACGATTATAAAGGATAAATTTTCTCTTGACAACCCCTCACCCCTGTGATATGCTAGATGCACCTGTGAGCAGGGCTTTCTTTTTGTGCGCATTTTTACGGGATGAACACAAAAACCCTCTCCCCTCTTCGATAGGGTCACAGGGAGGCAAAGGCCGGTTTCCCGTAGCAGATGTAGGGTGCCCCGGCACCCTTTTGAAGCGCTGGAATTGGCCATGGCCGTTCCGGCGTTTTTTGATGCCGGGCGGCAAATTCAAAAGGAGGTGCCGAGAATGGCGAAAGCCGGTAGCCGTGTGAAGATTACCCTGCGTTGTTCTGAGTGCAAGCAGCGTAACTACAACACCAACAAAAACAAGCGCAACACCACTGAGCGTCTGGAGCTCAACAAGTACTGCCCCTTCTGCAGAAAGCACACTCTGCACACCGAAACCAAGTAATGAGCCCTCGCTCAAAGAAAGAAGGGTACAAGAATGTCTGAACTGAACAAGCGTGATGAGGTCGTCGCTGGCAAGGAGTCCGTAAGCTCCGCCGACAAAAAGGCCAAGACTGCTGCGAAGAAGAAGGACAAAAAGCCGAACCGTCTCGCCCGTTGGGTGAAGGACTTGAAGGGTGAGCTGAAGAAGGTCACTTGGCCCTCCGGCAAGGATACCCTGAAGAACGTAGGCACCGTGATTGTCTGCGTGCTCCTGGTCGGCGTGTTCATCTGGGTCTTCGACTGGATTGCTCGCCAGGTGGTTGAGGCTCTGCTCAAGCTCTTCGCTTAAGAGGTCAACACAATGGCTGAGGAAATGAAATGGTATGTGGCCCACACCTACTCTGGCTATGAGAACACCGTAGCCGTCTCCATTGAGCAGGCCGTGGAAAACCGCAACATGCACGACGTCATTGCCGAGGTCTCCATCCCCATGGAGACCGTCACTGAGATCACCGACAACGGCCCCAAGACCGTGGAGCGCAAAGTGTTCCCCGGCTACGTGCTGGTCAAAATGGTCATGACCGATGAGACCTGGCACCTGGTGCGCAACATCCGTGGCGTCACCGGATTCGTGGGCTCTGCCAACAAGGCTATCCCCCTCACCGACGAGGAAATCGCCGCTCTGGGTGTGGAGAAGCGTGAGGTCATGGTGTCCTATGCCGTGGGTGACAACGTGAAAATTACCGATGGTGCCTTGGAATCCTTCATTGGCACCGTGGAGGAAATCGACACCGAGCGCAGCAAGGTTCGGGTGGTCGTGTCCATGTTCGGACGGGAGACTCCCGTGGAACTGGAACTGGATCAGGTCGAGCCTCTCAACTGACGGAACGATTCCGTCGCAAACCGTGGGAGGAGCACAAAGCGGCTCCGTCACCACCACATTTTATGTAGGAGGTGCTGTTTCAAATGGCACAGAAAGTTACTGGATATGTAAAGCTTCAGATCCCCGCCGGTCAGGCAACTCCCGCCCCCCCTGTTGGTCCTGCTCTGGGTCAGCACGGCGTGAACATCGCCGCGTTCACCAAGGAGTTCAACGAGCGCACCAAGAAGGACATGGGCCTGATCATCCCCGTGGTCATCACCGTGTATGCCGACCGTTCCTTCACCTTCGTGACCAAGACTCCCCCCGCCCCCGTGCTCATCAAGAAGGCCTGTGGCATTGAGTCCGGCTCCGGCGTGCCCAACAAGACCAAGGTGGCTACCCTGAGCAAGGCCGATCTGCAGAAGATCGCCGAGACCAAGATGCCCGACCTGAACGCCTCCAGCCTGGAGAGCGCCATGAGCATGATCGCCGGCACTGCCCGTTCCATGGGCGTTCTGGTGGAAGAGTAAGGGAAAGGAGGACATAAGCAATGGCAACTAAGGGTAAGAAGTATGTGGACAGCGCGAAGCTCATCGACCGCGCTGCTCAGTATGATGTGAACGAGGCCATGGAGCTGGTCATCAAGACCGCCACCGCCAAGTTCGACGAGACCGTGGAGCTGCACGTGAAGTTGGGCGTTGACTCCCGTCACGCTGACCAGCAGGTGCGCGGCGCCATCGTTCTCCCCCACGGCACCGGCAAGACTGCCCGCGTGCTGGTCTTCGCCAAGGGCGACAAGGCCGAGGAGGCCCGTGCCGCTGGCGCCGACTTCGTGGGCGATATGGACATGGTGGAGAAGATCCAGAAGGAAAACTGGTTCGACTTCGACGTGGTCGTGGCTACCCCCGACATGATGGGCGTGGTTGGCCGTCTGGGTAAGGTTCTGGGCCCCAAGGGCCTGATGCCCTCCCCCAAGGCTGGCACCGTGACCCCCAACGTGACCCAGGCTGTCAACGAGATCAAGGCCGGTAAGGTGGAGTATCGTCTGGACAAGACCAACATCATCCACTGCCCCATCGGCAAGGTCTCCTTCGGCGCTGAGAAGCTCTCTGACAACCTCAACGCTCTGATGACCGCTATCGTCAAGGCTAAGCCCGCCGCCGCTAAGGGCCAGTACGTGAAGAGCTGTGTGGCTGCTTCCACCATGGGCCCCGGCGTGAAGGTCAGCGCTGCCAAGTTCGGCAACTAATGTTTGATCCCAGCCCCGTGTCCATACCAAGGTATGGGCACGGGCCGGGAATTTCCCCAAAATTATATCCAATTCGGGCGATTTTTGCTTGACAAACTCCTCCCGGGTTGATATAATACACTTCGTGTTCGGAGACAGTAGGTGGCGCAAGCCGTAAGCCCTACCGAGAATGCAGCTCATAACGATATGTTTGCGCTGTTTTCGTCTTGACACGAAAGCGGCGTTTTTGCTTATTTGGCAAAGACCGCTGCACTAAATTTTCCGGAGGTGAATTCCAAATGCCTAACGCAAAGGTTCTCAGTGAAAAGCAAGCCATCGTGGCCTCTCTGACCGAGACCCTGCAGAGCGCTTCTTCCGGTGTGCTGGTGGACTACAAGGGTATCACCGTGGCCGAGGACACTGCTCTGCGTGCTGAACTGAGAGAGAATGGTGTGGAATATTCCGTCGTGAAGAACACCCTGCTGCGCCGCGCTGCCGACAACGTCGGTCTCGGTGAGCTGGATGAAGTGCTCAACGGTACTACTTCCATCGCCATCTCTAAGGACGACCCCATCGCTCCCATGCGTATTGTCAACAAGTACGCCAAGCAGATGGGCGATCGTTTCAACATCAAGGCCGGCTTCATGGACGGCAAGGTGATCCCCCTGGAGGACATCGCCGCTCTGGCCGAGCTGCCCTCTAAGGATGGCCTGGTGGCTCAGCTGCTCGGCATGATGCTGGCTCCCATTACCAGCCTGGCTATCGTCCTGAAGGCCATCGCCGAGAAGGACGGCGAGCCCGCTGCTGCTGCTGAGGAGACTGCCGCTGAATAATTCAGCATCGGGTCAACCCTGACCCGCCCACATTCTACTTTATATTATTTATTTAAGGAGGTATTTCATCATGGCTAGCGAGAAGATTACTGCTATGATCGAAGAGGTTAAGTCCCTGACCGTTCTGGAGCTCAACGAGCTCGTCAAGGCCCTGGAGGAGGAGTTCGGCGTTTCCGCCGCCGCCATGGCCGCTCCCGCCGCTGGCGCTGCTGCTGCTCCCGCTGAGGAGAAGACCGAGTTCGACGTGGTGCTGACTGAGGTTGGCTCCGAGAAGATCAAGGTCATCAAGGTTGTCCGCGAGATCACCGGCCTGGGCCTGGCTGACGCCAAGGGTCTGGTTGAGTCCGCTCCCAAGGCTCTGAAGGAGGGCATCTCCAAGGAGGACGCCGAGGCTCTGAAGGCCAAGCTGGAAGAGGTTGGCGCCAAGGTGGAGCTGAAGTAAGTTACTTCCCCACAGTCTTTTTCAGAAGGGCTTGTCGCAGTTCACACTGCGGCAAGTCCTTCTGTGTTTTTTACTTTCCTGTCACATTCTTCCTGTCTTGTGATTCTGCCAACATTTTGCAGGTCAGACCTTGCGACAGTTGTGCAGTTGTGATATGATTTTAGAAAATACCGCTATCATTGTGAGGAGTGTCTCCCGTGAATCAATTCTTCGACCAGCCCATTCCCCCCCGCGTCGGCGTGGAGGTGGAGAAGTGGGACCTGATGGGCCCCAATCCCCAGCCCGGTGTGGTGCCTCTGTCCGTGGCAGACATGGAATTCCGCTCTCCCCCCGCCATTGTCCAGGCCCTGGAGGAAATGGCCCGCTCTGGGCTGTGGGGCTATGCGGGCTGGAGCGACCGCTACTATAACGCCATCCGCTCCTGGGTGTCCCGCCGCTACGGCTGGGAGGTCCAGCGGGACTGGATTATCCGCACCACCGGTGTGGTCCACGGCATCAACGCCGCCGTCCGGGCCTTCACCCAGCCCGGGGACGGCATCGTCATCCAAACTCCCGTCTATCCCCCCTTCTACCGGGCGGTGCGGGAGAACGGGCGCACCCTTCTGGAAAATCCCCTGAAGCTGGTGGACGGCCACTATGAGATGGACTTTGACGACCTGGAGGACAAGCTGTCCCGGCCCACCACCACCGCCATGATTCTCTGCTCCCCCCACAATCCCGTGGGGCGGGTGTGGACCCGAGCAGAGCTGCAGCGGGTGGGCGACCTGTGTCTGGCCCACGGGGTATTCCTAATCAGCGACGAAATCCACTGTGACCTGTGCCAGCCGGACCACCCCCACACGGCGTACGCCTCTCTGGGAGAGGAGTACGCCAAGCACTGTGTCATCGGCATGGCCGCCAGCAAGACCTTCTCCCTGGCCGGACTGGCCTGCGGCAATATGATCGTGCCCGATGGGGACAACAAGGCCAAACTGGAAGCCGAGGTGGCCCGCTCTGGGGCCTACTCCAACTCCTCCTTTGGCACCCTTGCCCTGGAGGTAGGATATGAGCAGTGTGAGCCCTGGGTGGAGCAGCTGGTGGACTATCTCAAGGAGAATGACCACTACCTCCGGAACTTCATGGCCCAGCATTTCCCCAACGTCTGGATTGCCCCCCTGGAGGGCACCTATCTGTCCTGGATAGACTTCTCCAGCTTCGGGCTGGACGATGAAGCCCTGGCCGACTTCATGGAGCAGGAGGCCCAGCTGTACCTCAGCCACGGCATCAACTACGGCGGGGCCGGATTTATGCGCCTGAACCTGGCCTGTTCCCGGGACGTACTGGCCGCCGCCCTGGAGCGACTGCTGGCGGCTGCCCAGCGGCGCGGCCTGGTGTAAACCATCCCCAACCCATCTAGAAGAGAGAAACGAGAGGATTCATTTTGAATATTATCATAGCCGGAGCCGGAAAGGTGGGCGCCACCGTCGCCCACCACCTGGCCGCGGAGCACCACAACATCACCGTGGTGGACATCTCCGAAGATACCTTGACCCGCATCTCCAACCAGTTGGACGTGATGTGCATCAAGGGCAGTTGTGCCTCCCGCACCGTGTTGGAGGACGCAGGGGCTGAGGATGCGGACGTTGTCGTCGCCGCCACCAGCTCGGACGAAATCAACCTGCTGTGCGGTCACACCGCCAAGCGCCTGGGCGTGCCCTATACCGTGGCCCGGGTGCGCAACCGGGACTACCTGGCCGATCTGGACAACCTGCGCCGAGACCTGGGCATCACCAAGCTCATCAACCCCGAGTCCGCCGCCGCCATGGACATCTCCCGGATGATTCGCCTGCCCAACGCCGCTGACGTGGACACCTTTGCCAAGGGCAAGGCGGAGATCATCTCTTTCCACGTCCAGCCCGGGGACCATATGGCCGATCAGCCCCTGTCCCACCTGGCCACCAAAATCAAGAATCTGCCCATCCTCTTCTGCGCCGTGGAGCGCGGTGCAGAGGTGATGATTCCCAACGGCTCCTTCGTCCCTCAAGTGGGGGATAAGGTCTACGTGGCGGGCACCCCCAGCGGGGTGAGCCAGTTCTTCAAGGTACTGGGCCGCCACAGCCACCGGGTCCGCTCCGCCTTCATCATCGGCGGCGGACGGGTCACCTACTACCTGCTCCAGCAGCTGGAGAAACTGGGCATCCAGTGCAAGGTGGTGGAGAAAAACGAGGCCCGGTGCAGACAGCTGGCCGAGTGGTTCCCCCACACCCTCATCCTCCACGGAGACGGCACCGACCCGGAGCTGCTCACGGAGGAGTGTATGCCCGCCAGTGACGTGTTCATCGCCCTCACCGACCGGGACGAGGACAACCTGATTATCTCCCTCTACGCCCACCAGTGCGGCGTACACAAGATCATTGCCAAGTCCAACCGGCAGAACTACTCCCTCATCGCCCGCTCCGCCGGGGTGGAGTCGGTGGTGTCCCCCAAGCTCACCACCGCCTACCAGATTCTCCGCATGGTGCGTGGCATTCAAAACTCCAAGGGCAGCCGTATGACCGCCCTGCACCACATCGCCAACGGACAGGCAGAGGCCATGGAGTTTGTGGTCTGCTCTTCCACCCGCAACCTGGGCACCCCGCTGAAGGACTTGAAGCTGAAAAACGGCGTTCTCATTGCCGGCATTGTACGGGGCGACCAGGTCATCATCCCCGAGGGCAACAGCTACCTCCAGGTGGATGACATTGTCATCGTCATTGCCAAGGACAGCGGCATTGTAGACCTCAACGACATCTATGCCGACTCCTTCGGCCTGCGAGGCGCCCTATGAATTTTAAAACCGTATTTCGCGTGGCAGGGTTTACCCTGCTGGTGGAGGCGGCGGCCATGCTGCTGCCCATGGCGGTGGCCCTGTACTACGGGGAGGACCCCTCTCCCTTTTGGAAAACCATCGGCATCATGGTGGTGGTGGGCCTGGCATCCGTGTTTGGCCTGCGGGGGGAGCACAAGTTTTTTGCCCGGGAAGGCTTTTTCTCCGTGGGCCTCATCTGGGTGCTCTCCGGCGTGTTCGGCGCCCTGCCCTTCTGGTTTTCCGGCCAGTTCGGCAGCTATGTGGACTGCTTCTTTGAGACCATCTCGGGGTTTACCACCACCGGCTCCACCATCCTCACCGTCATTGAAGGGCTCCCCCTGGGCCTTCTGTTCTGGCGCTCCTTCACCCACTGGCTGGGCGGCATGGGGGTGCTCATTCTCACCACCGCCCTGCTCCCCTTCCTGGGCATCAACTCCACCCACCTGATCCGGGCGGAGAGCCCCGGCCCGGTGAAGAGCAAGCTGGTGCCCCGGGCCTCCCAGTCCTCCAAAATTCTCTACGCCATCTACCTGGCGCTGACTGTCATCCAGGTGTTCTGCCTGCGGATCGCGGGAATGCCCTGGTATGACTCCTTCATCCACGCCTTTGGCACCGCTGGTACCGGTGGCTTCTCCAACCGCAACCTGTCGGTGGGCGCCTACGGCAATCCCACCTTTGAGATCATCATCACCATTTTCATGATCCTGTTCTCTCTGAACTTTGCTTTGTACTTCCTGGTACTCACGGGCAAGATCAAACAGGCACTGAAAAGTGATGAGCTGCGGTTCTTCCTGGCGGTCACCGCCATTGCCACCGCCATCATTTCCATAAACATAGCGGCCAGCATGCCCACATATGCTGATGCTATCCGGGCTGCTGCCTTCCAGGTAGCCTCGGTGATTTCCACAACCGGCTTCTCCACAGTGGATTTTAACCTGTGGCCTGAGCTATCCCGGATACTACTGGTCATTCTGATGTTCATTGGCGCCTGCGCCGGGTCCACCGGCGGCGGTATGAAGTGCTCCCGCATCCTGGTCATCCTGCGCACCATCGGCGCTCAGGTGCGTTCCATCATCCACCCTCGGGCGGTATCGGTGGTCAAACTGGACGGAGCTCCTCTGTCTGACTCCACCGTGCGCACCATCTACACCTACTCGGCCACGTATATCATCATCATCTTTGCCTCTGCTCTGGTGGTGGGTCTGGACAACTTCTCCTTCGGAACCACCCTCACCGCCGTTATCACCTGCATCAGCAACGTGGGACCTGGTTTGGAGGCCGTGGGACCCATGGGCAACTTTGCCGCCTTCTCCCCTTTGAGCAAACTTGTCCTCAGCATGTGCATGGTCATTGGACGGTTGGAGATCTTCCCCATCCTGGTGCTCTTCAGCCGCAGCGCCTGGAAGCGCTCTTAAGTTCCCTTTCACAATCGAATACAAGTCCCCTCAGCTCTTTGCTCTTGAAGTCCCTGCCACCCCTGGGAGGGGTGTTATGAGTGTTCACCCATTGGCAAAATTCAGAAAAAGGAGTTGTAGTTCTCATGACGGAAAACCTGTTTTGGCTGGGCATTTTAGGTGCCATTCTGGCTCTGCTCTTTGCCTTTGCGCAAAGCCGCAAGGTGCTGGCCTACTCGGAAGGCAGTGACACCATGAAGAAGATCGCCGCCGCCATCCGCAAAGGGGCAAACGCCTATCTGCGACATCAGTACGCCACCGTGTTCAAGGTGTTCGCCGTGGTGTTCCTGCTCCTGCTTGTGCTGTGCTGGTTCGGACTTCTGGACAACTGGTTTATCCCCTTTGCCTTCCTCACCGGCGGCATCTACTCCGCCATTTCCGGGTTTGTGGGTATGAGAATCGCCACCTCCTCCAACGCCCGCACGGCGCAGGCGGCCTCGGAGAGTCTGAACAAGGGACTGAACGTGGCCTTCTCCTCCGGCGCCGTCATGGGCTTCACCGTGGTGGGTCTGGGCCTGTTTGACATCTCGGTGTGGTTCCACATCCTCAGGTACATCGCCCACTATGACGCCGCTCGCATCGCCCAGACCATGGTGATGTTCGGCATGGGCGCCTCCTTCATGGCCCTGTTCGCCCGTGTGGGCGGCGGCATCTTCACCAAGGCCGCCGACGTGGGCGCGGACCTGGTGGGCAAGGTGGAGGCGGGCATCCCCGAGGATGACCCCCGCAACCCCGCCACCATCGCCGACAACGTGGGCGACAACGTGGGTGACGTGGCCGGTATGGGCGCCGACCTGTACGAGTCCTACGTGGGCTCCATCCTGGCCACCTTTGCCCTGGGTGTCACCGCTTACACCGGGGCAGGCAAAGCCTGGGAGGCCATGCTGCTGCCCATCGCCCTGGCCGTGGTAGGCATTCTGTGCTCCATCATCGGCTCCTTCCTCATCCGCACCAAAGAGGGAGCCACCCAGCGGGAGCTGCTGGCCACCCTGCGCCGGGGCACCTACACCGCTGCCGTGCTGGCCGCCGTCATCGCCGCCCCCCTCACCTACTTCCTGTTGGGCAGCTGGGGCGTGTACGTGGCCATCCTCTGCGGTCTGGTAGGCGGCTGTGCCATCGGCTATTTCACCGAATACTACACCTCGGACACCTACAAACCCACCCGTGAGTTGGCTGAGGCCACCGAGACCGGAGCCGGCACCACCATCATTGGCGGTCTGTCCCTGGGTATGCTCTCCACCATCGCCCCCATCCTCATTGTGGGCGTGGCGGTCATCGTCTCCTTTGTGGCCGCTGGCGGCACTCTGACCACCAGCGCCGACAACTACACGGAGCTGTTCTCCAAGGGCCTCTACGGCATCGGCATCGCCGCTGTGGGTATGCTCTCCACCCTGGGCATCACCCTGGCCACCGACGCCTACGGCCCCGTGGCGGACAACGCCGGCGGCATCGCCGAGATGTCCGGCCTGGGCGAGGAAGTGCGCAACCGTACCGACGCCCTGGACTCCCTGGGCAACACCACTGCCGCCACCGGCAAGGGCTTTGCCATTGGCTCCGCCGCCCTCACCGCTCTGGCTCTGCTGGTGTCCTATGTGGACATTGTATCCGTGAAGCTGGAGGCCAAGGGCCTGGCCATTGACCTGTCCCTCACCAACCCCGCCGTGCTGGTGGGCCTGTTTGTGGGCGCCATGCTCACCTTCGTCTTTGCCGCTCTCACCATGAGCGCCGTACAGCGGGCCGCCCAGTCCATCGTCATGGAAGTACGCCGCCAGTTCCGGGAAATCCGGGGCATCATGGAAGGCACCGCTGACCCCGACTACGCCGCATGTGTGGGTCTGTGCACCAAGGGCGCTCTGAAAGAGATGGTGGCCCCCTCTCTGTTGGCCATCGTGGTTCCCATTCTCACCGGCCTTATTCTGGGCCCTGAGGGCGTAGTAGGTCTGCTGGGCGGCGTGTCCGTCACCGGCTTTGCCATGGCCGTGTTCATGTCCAACGCCGGCGGCGCCTGGGACAACGCCAAGAAGTACATCGAGGCCGGACACCACGGCGGCAAGGGCTCCGACTGCCACAAGGCCGCCGTCATCGGCGACACCGTGGGCGACCCCTTCAAGGACACCTCCGGCCCCTCTCTGAACATCCTCATCAAGCTGGTGTCCACGGTTTCCATCGTGTTCTCTGGTTTGATCGTAGCCGTCCAGGCGTTTATGAGCTGACGCTTCTCAAAAATGCCAGCATTTTTGAGAGGATTGCAGCCCGCTGCATGCATCCTTGGGTCAAAGGGCAACCCAAGGCCACACTGGCGGGCTGAGAAGTGTTTTTCCCGATGCGCATGTCCCCGGGAAAAAGGGATTTCAATTTATTTTCCCGCCCCTGGCGGGAAAACTCTGCCGAGGGCTTTCCTTCCGGGAAATTTTCACATATCTTTAGGCTCTTATCATTGTCTCAGCCTCCCTGAACTTCGGTTCGGGGAGGTCTTTTTCTGCCTTGGCATTCGTGGTACAATTTTTTTGAACTTCTTTGCAACGTTTTCACAGCTTCCCAGTCTTATGGGTGAAGGGGGTGATGGTGTGGCAGATTTTGAGCGGATATACACCGACCATTTTCCCAGCGTATACAAATACATCTTTTCCCTATGTCGGAACCCGGCGACTGCCGAAGAGGTGACCCAAGAGGCCTTTTACAAGGCCATGATGCACATGGACCAATTTGACGGCACCTGTCAGCTGTATGTCTGGCTGTGCCAAATCGCAAAAAACACCTATTTCACCTACCACCAAAAGCAAAAACGCCAGGTCTCAGAGGAGGCGGCAGACTTGTCCCAGGAGATTGCCCCGGACTTTGAGCGGGACCTCATGGACCAGGAGACCGCCCGCAGGCTCCACGTGCTGCTCCACCAGCTCCCGGAGCCGTACAAAGAGGTCTTTTCCCTGCGGGTCTTTGGCGAGCTACCCTTTGCCCAAATCGGAGAACTGTTTGGCAAGACGGACAGCTGGGCCAGAGTCATCTTCTACCGGGCCAAAACCAAGCTGAGGAGGGATTTCGATGAAAACACCGTGTAACGTCATCCGGGACCTGCTCCCCCTGTACCAGGACAGCGTGTGCAGCCCAGAGAGCCGTCAGCTGGTGGCCGAGCACCTGGAGGAATGTGAGACCTGCCGGGCAGAGTGGGAGCGTATGAGTGCCCCCATTCCCACCGCTCACCCTCAAGTGGAGGAGCGCACCGTGGCCCAGGCGGCCTCCTCTGCCTGGAAGCGGGGGCGGCGGCGGGCCTTTTCCAAGGGCTTTGTCATTGCCGCTGTGCTGGTGGCGGTGATCAGTAGCCTCATCGGCCTGTGGTTTTTGTTCCACACCCCTCCCCGAGAGTTGACCGGAAGAATCGTGGAGACCCATGTGAACAACACCACCGGAGAGGTGTCCTATGTGGTGTATACTTCCCGAGGAGAGCAGTTTGGGCTGATCATGGAGGAGTACACCAAAGTTATATCCTTCTTTGATGCCTATACCGACCAGGACTTCCTGGATGGAGCCATCTACGACGGTCTGCGCATTTACGCCGAACTGGGCAACTCCAAAGAGTCCATCAGCAACCGGGATGGGAAGAAACTCCCCACTTATTCCGCCCAACTGGTGGAAATCAACGCCTATAAAACCCCTGACCCCATTCTCTTGCAGGATGGCACCCAGGTGGAGGTCTGGCAGAAAAACGGAGGCGTGTTGTACGCTCTTCCCAAAGGCCCGGAGCTGCTGGACGTGCATACCCCCTATCCTCCCGACATCGCTTTGGACGGTGTCCAGGGTCTGGAGGAACTATCCCAGGAGGCTCAGGACAATATTGTAGCGTACTACGAAAAACAGGGTCTTCTGTATGACGAACTGGAAGAGCTGGAAGCCGTCTACCAGTCCTATCTCGAGGCAGGCTCCCCTGCATCCTTCTCCACCTGTCTCATTCTCCAAGATACCTACCTCTCTGCATCCAGTCCCAGGGTAATCTATTTCACCACATCCCTCCAAGCACCTTCCACGTATCTGGAGGTGGGCACGGCGTTCTACCGAGACACTGGAGAACGGGTGGACATGGAAGACCTGTTCACCTGCACCTCGGAGGAGTTGGAGCAGGCCCTTTTGGATGAGGCCGAAATCACCGACCCCACCCTGCGTCAGGAGATGGAGGAGGCCTTTGACCTGGATCGACTGATCCTATACCCCAACCTTCTGAAAGTAGGGTTTGAAGCAGGCTCCCTTCCCAGCCAGGACGCCACCTATTTCCTCTCCTTCGATTATGACGACACCATTCTGGAGCGCATGCACGCCTGGGCTGTCCCCTATTCCCAGTGACCTTCCAAAATCCCCGAACCGAGGTTCGGGGATTTTTTTGCAATTTCCACCGCCCCCCTCTTGCAAAGACTTCGTTTGTTTGCTACACTAAAGCAAATGCGTCATATTACTCCCAAGGAGGTAACCCATATGATTACCATTCACAACCAGGGCATGCGCTGGCAGAAGGGCCAGCTGGTCCCGGCGGAAAAGACTCAGGCTGGCGTGGAGTCCACCATGGCCTACTCCATCCTGAAAGCCCATAACACCTCTGGCTCCATGGAGCGGCTCTCCATCCGCTTTGACGCCATGGCCTCCCACGACATCACCTATGTGGGCATCATCCAGACCGCCCGGGCCTCCGGTCTCAAGGAGTTCCCCCTGCCCTACGTGCTCACCAACTGCCACAACTCTCTGTGTGCGGTGGGCGGCACCATCAACGAGGATGACCACAACTTCGGCCTGTCCGCTGCCAAGAAGTACGGCGGCGAGTTTGTCCCCGCCCACCAGGCCGTCATCCACTCCTACATGCGGGAGCGGTACGCTGCCCCCGGCAAGATGATTCTGGGCTCGGACTCCCACACCCGGTACGGCGCTTACGGCTGTATGGCCATCGGCGAGGGTGGCCCCGAGCTGGCCCGTCAGCTGCTGTGCAAGACCTATGACATCGCCTATCCCCAGGTGGTGGGCATCTACCTCACCGGAGCTCCCCGCCCCGGCGTGGGCCCCCAGGACGTAGCCCTGGCCCTGGTCAAGGCCACCTTCCAGTCCGGCGCGGTGAAGAACGCCGTCATGGAGTTCTTCGGCCCCGGCGTGGCCAACCTGTCCATGGACTACCGGTCCGGCATCGACGTGATGACCACCGAGACCACCTGTCTGTCCTCGGTGTGGCAGACCGACACCAACACCCAGACCGCCCTCACCCTCCTGGGCCGTGGCGCGGAATATCACCCCATGCAGCCCAAAGAGGGGGCCTACTATGACCGGGTGGTGTGCGTGGAGCTGGACAAGGTGCAGCCCATGATCGCCCTGCCCTTCCACCCCTCCAACGCCTTCCCCATCGCCGAGTTCCAGGAGAACATGGAGGACATGCTCCACATGGTGGAGCAGAACACCCGGGACCAACTGGGCATCGAGCCCCCCGCTCCCCTGTCCGCTAAGATCCGCGACGGCAAGTTCCACGTGGACCAGGCCGTCATCGCCGGATGCTCCGGCGGCACCTATCAGAACCTGCGCCGGGCCGCTGAGATTCTGGGCACCACCGCCACCGGGTCCGACCACTTCTGGCTGTCCTGCTACCCCGGCTCCATGCCCGTGATGCAGGAACTGACCCGCCAGGGCTATATCACCACCCTCATGGCCGCTGGCGCCTCGGTGCGCTCCTGCTTCTGCGGCCCCTGCTTCGGTGCCGGAGACGTGCCCGCCAACGGAGCTTTCTCCATCCGCCACTCCACCCGCAACTTCCCCAACCGGGAGGGCTCCAAGCCCGGCGAGGGCCAGGTGTCCTATGTGGCCCTGATGGACGCCCGCTCCATCGCCGCCACCGCCAAGATGGGCGGCGTGCTCACCGCCGCCGACCAGTTGCCTGACGTGCCCGCCGACCGGGCCGACGAGCAGTGGACCTATGACGGCTCCTCCTACCAGGCCCGGGTCTACTACGGCGTGGGCAAGGCAAACCCCGACGAGGAGCTGGTGTTCGGCCCCAACATCGCCGACTGGCCCCAGCAGATCGCCCTGCCGGAAAACCTGATGCTCACCGTGGCCTGCGCCATCTACGACCCCGTCACCACCACCGACGAGCTCATCCCCTCCGGTGAGACCTCCTCTTACCGCTCCAACCCCCTGCGCCTGTCGGAGTTCGCCCTCAGCCGCAAGGACCCCCAGTATGTGCCCCGAGCTAAGGAGATTCAGAAGGTGGAGCAGCTGCGCCGCCAGAATCCCCAGGACCCCCAGGTGGTGGCCGCTCTGGAGGGCTACGACCCCGCCAACACCGGACTGGGCTCCCTGGTGATGGCCCTGAAGCCCGGCGACGGCTCTGCCCGAGAGCAGGCCGCCTCCTGCCAGCGGGTGCTGGGCGGCTGCGCCAACATCGCCCAGGAGTACGCCACCAAGCGCTATCGCTCCAACGTGGTCAACTGGGGCATGCTCCCCTTCATCGCCAGCCAGCTGGAGCAGCTCAACCTCCAGCCCGGTGACCGGGTGTACATCCCCGGCATCCGTGCCCTCCTCCAGGGAGACGGCGAGACCGTGGAGGCCCAGGTGCTGCGGGATGGTACCTCTACCCCCGTCACTCTCTCCCTCCCCGGCCTGACCCGGGAAGAGCGGGATATCATCCTGGCTGGCTGCCTCATCAACTACTACGCACAATAATAACTCAAAACGGGTTGCACTTAACGTGCAACCCGTTTCTCTTTATAAAAGCCCGCCTGAGCCAATCGGTGGCGCAGCAGGCTGCCCAGACCAATGGCAATGACGATTTTCCCCAAGTCAAAGGGAATGAAGGGGGTCACGCACAGCCCCAGGGCCGCCCCCACGGTGTAGCCCCCCTGCCAGCAGAACCAGGCGGTGCCCAGCAGATAACACAGGGCGGTGCCCAACACCAGCCCCAGGGCGTGGAGCCACTTGGAGCGGGTGTGGTCAATGATCCAGCCCCCCACCAGGGCCATGGGCAGATAGCCCAGCAAATAGCCCCCGGTGGGCCCCAGCAGCTTGGCCGCTCCACTGCCAAACCCGGAAAACACCGGGAGACCGGCCAGACCCACCAGCAAATACACCAGGCAGCTCACCGTCCCCCACTTCCACCCCAGCAGATACACCGCCAGAAAGATGGCCAGGTTGGCAAAGGCCACGGGCACCGGGCCAATGGGCACCGAAAAGGGGCTGAGGACACAGATCACCGCCGCCAGTACCCCGCAGCTGCACAACTTTTGTATGGTCTCATGCTTCATATGGTAGCCCTCCGATTGTATACTAAATTTGCTTGTAAGTATACAATATAACTTTTCCCCTGTCAACCGCTTGCCTTTGCCCCCAATGTGTGATACTTTAGATGGGATTACTCTATGAAAAATGTGAGGGACGAACCGTGGCAAACGTGAAGTATCTATTCCAGCGCGTGATGAATATGAACTACAAGGCCATGTGGGAGAAAATCAGCTCCATCCACAAAAAGACCGGGCGGTCCCGGCTGGCCATTTTCCGGGACATGAAGGACTGCGCCGTGAAGTACGGAGCGGGGTATATGGACTACGACCTGTTTGAGATGTACAATCTCACACCGGAGCAGCGGGACACCTACCTCACCCGAGGCCGCAACAACGCCCTGGTGGTGAAGTACAACGACAAGGCCTACACGGGCCAATTTGATGACAAGGTGCAGTTCAACACTCTCTTTGGCAAGTACCTGCACCGGGACTGGGTGCCAGTGACCGGGGACAACCGGGAACAGGTGATGGCGTTTTTGGCAGCCCACGAGGTGTTTATGGCCAAGCCCTCCCAGGGCAGCTGCGGCTGGGGCATTGAGAAGCTCCGCCGGGCCGACTATCCCTCTCTGGACGCCCTCTACGACTATCTGGCGCAGCGGGCCCCAAAGCTGGAGCTGGAGGAGGTGCTGGAGCAGCACCCCCAGGTGTCCGCCATCTACCCCGGCTCCATCAACACCGTGCGCATGGTGACCATCCGGGGCAAACACGGCAAGGTGTATCTGGTCACCGCCATGTTCCGCATCGGCAACGGCAAGTTTGTGGACAACTTCAACAGCGGCGGCATGGTGGCCCCCATGGACCCAGAGCGGGGTGTGGTCATTGACCGAGCCCTGGACAAGGCCAAGAACCTGTATGAAAACCACCCCGCCACCGGCACCCCCATCAAGGGCTTTCAGTTCCCGGACTGGGACAAGGCGGTGGCCATGGTGTCCGAGGCCGCCCAGGTCATCCCCCAGGTGGGGTATGTGGGCTGGGACGTGTGCTTTACCCCCAACGGTCCCTGTCTGGTGGAGGGCAACCCCTTCCCCGGCCACGACATCTATCAGCTGCCTGTGCACACCCCGGACAAGATCGGCATCATGCCCCGGTTCCGGGAGATTGAGGCCCAGGAGCAGCAGGCTAAGCGCTAAAAAATCCCTCGGCTTTTCGGAAAGCCGAGGGATTTTTTATAGATAATAGGCCAGTCGGGGGCTGCCATCCTCCAAATAGATGGTGCCACAGGGGGTGAACCCCATCTTCTCCAGCAGCTGCTGCATGGGGATGTTCTTCTCATGGGTGTCGATGCGCAGCTGGCGGCAGTGGGCCCGGCACCAGGCCAGGCAGTGGGCCGCCGCCCCGGTGCGGGAGGCTCCGGTGGCCAGGCGGTGCACCACGCCATAGTCCCCGTTGTCCGGCCACCCCTCCCCTTCAATGTGGGCGTAGGTGGGCTCTCCCTTGGTGTGGAAGGAGAAGGCCGCGGCCAGGCGGCCATTTTCCATACACACAAAGCTGTACCCCAGGTTGATATCCTGCTGGATCTGCTCCAGGGTTGGTTTATCCTCCCCCCACTGGTCCGGGTTGCCGGACTCCCGCATAAAGGCCCGGGCCTGGGCGTAGAGCTGCTCCAGGGCAGGCAGGTCCCGGATGTTGCCCCGACGAATCAAAAAATTGGTTCCACTGTTCATGTTCATTCCACCGTTTTCAAACTTTCTACCATATCAATTTTCTTTAACCTAAAGTGTGCCGCCACATTGACAATGAGGGAGAACAGGGCAGTCAAGGCCGCAGCCAGCACATAGGCATAGGGGGGCGCCGTGCGGCCAAACATCACCAGGTCCACCTCCACCGTCAGCACCATCCAGCTGTGGAGGAACCGGCCCAACACCAGCCCCAGAATCACGCCAAAGATGGTGAGGAACACGTTCTCCCGCAATACATATGCGGTGGTCTCTCCGTCATAGAACCCCAGCACCTTCAAGGTGGCCAGCTCGCTTCTGCGCTCCGTGATGTTGATGTTGGTCAGGTTGTACAGCACCACAAAGGCCAGCGCGGCGGCGGCCACAATGATGATGACCACGGCGTAGTTGATGGCGTCCATACTGTCCTCAAAGCTGTCCCGGATGGTGGCAATGTAGGAGTAGGAGGCCACACCGTCCATCTTCATCAGGGTCTCCGAGGTCTGGTTGGACACGTCCACCCCCATGCCGTCCTGGTAGACCAGGAGCATCACATTGTTCTGATAGTCCTCCCCATACAGCTGGGTATACAGGTCCCGGGTGAGGTACACATAGTGGTAGACGTAGTTTTCCGTGATGTCCGCCACCACGGCCTCCACCCGCTGGTCTCCCTCCAGGGTGATGGTGTCCCCGACCGACACACCCAGCAGCTCGGAGAGCTTCTCGTCAATGACCACGCCGGAGCCGTCCAGCTCCACCGGGGAGTGGTCCGAGCGGTGGCGCAAATCCACAAAGCGACCGAACTCCTCCACGTCGTCCACCGCAAAGAGGTACACGTCGTAGGAGGTGCCGGTGGTAGAGGCGTCCATCATCTGCTGATAGGTGAACATATAGTCCGCCACAGCCTCTTCCCCGTCCAGATAGTCCTCAATCCCCTGCTTCTGCTCCTCCGTCAGGTCCTCGTCCAGGCCCACGGTGGCGTCATACAGGGAGATCTCATCAAACTGCTTATCCAGTACGTCGAAAATGGACTCGTGCAGGCCAAAGCCCGTGACAATCAGGGCAGTACAGCCGCCAATGCCGATGACCGTCATCCAAAACCGCTTTTGATAGCGGAACAGGTTGCGCATGGTCACCTTCCAGGTAAAGCTTAGCCTGCGCCAAATGGGCTTGATGTATTCCAAGAAGACCCGCTTACCCGCCTTGGGGGCCCGAGGCCGCATGAGGTTGGCGGGGGTGTCAATCAGCGTGGACAGGCAAGCCCACAGGGCGGCCCCGGTGGTACAAGCCACCGCCGCCAGCACCGCCAACACAAACAGGGGCAGCTGCATCTTATAGTCCAGCCCGGGGATGGCGTACATGATCTGGAAGGCGTTGGCGATCACCGCCGGGATGAGGGTAGCCCCTACCCCTAAGCCAATGAGGCCGCCCACCAGGCTGGCCACAAAGGCGTATCCAATGTACTTTTGTGAGATGGCCAGCCGGGAGAATCCCAGAGCCTTCAAAGAGCCAATCTGGGTGCGCTGCTCCTCCACCATACGGGTCATGGTGGTCAGGCAGGCCAGCGCGGCCACCACAAAGAAGATGACCGGGAAGATGCTGGACAGGTTATCCACCCGCTCGGCGTCCTGGGAGTAGCTGACAAAGCCGGAATTGGTGTCCCGGCCCAGCACATACCACTCACAAGTGGCCATCGCGTCTAACTCCTTCTGGCCCTGGTCGATGTCCGCCTGGGCCTGCTCCAGCTCCGGCTGGGCGTCGGCCTTGGCCTGCTCGTACTCCTCCAGGCCCTTCTGGTACTCCGCCTCGCCGTCGTCCAGCTCTGCCTTGGCTTCGGCCAGCTGGCTGCGGCCACGGGCCTCCTCCTGGTCCAGGGTCTGCTGCCCGGACTGGTACTCTGCCCATCCGGTATCCAACTGCTGGGCGGCATCTTGCAACTGGGCCTGAGCAGCGTCCAGCTCCGCCTTGGATTCCTCCAACTGAGTCTTTACCTGGGCTAGCTGGGTGTACCCCGCCTGAATCTGGGCGGCAGCTTCATCCAGCTTGGCCTTCTGAGGAGCCAACTGCTCCACCATCTGGTCATACATAGGGGTGCCCTCAAAGGGCTTCAGAGCGTCGTAATACTCCTCATAGCCCTTGGCCACCTCTTCCTGCTGGGTGTCCAGCTGGGCCAGGTTCTCCTCATAGGCGGTCTGGCCATCCTGATACTGGGCCAGACCCTCCTGATAGTCCACTTTACCCTGCTCATACCGGGTCTGGGACTCCTCCAACTGAGACCGGGCGGCGTCCAGCTTGGCTTGGCCGTCCTTGATCTCCTGTTCCAGGGTGGCTAAACCACTCTTATAGTCCGCCCAGCCGCTGTCCAGCTCCGCTCGGGCATCGTCCAGCTCCTTCTTGGCGTCGTCCAGTTCCTTTTGGGCGTCTGCCAGCTCGCTTCGGGCATCATCCAGCTCCTTCTGGGCCTCGCTGCGCACCTCTTCGTCCCGCAGGCTGGCCCGCTCCTGGGCCAAGGGGTCCAGGCTGTCCACCAGGGCGCTGAGCTGGTCGGCGTAGGCCTGGCTGTAGCTGTTGAGGGCCTCCATTCCATCGCCAGTGAAATAGGCGGTGGTGTATACGTCCAGGTTGAAATTCTCCCCAGGGATGTAGACAAAGGCATCGATGCTGCCGCTGCCCAGGGTGGTACTGCCTCGGTCCGTGCCCACATACAGCGGGCTTTGCACCGTGCCCACAATGGTGTAGCTGGTGCGGGTGAGGCTGTCCTGGTCCGCCTCGTCCAACGTGACGGTGAGGGTGTCCCCAATCTCCAGCCCCAGAGCGGTGAGGAGCATCTGCTCGGTGACGCACTCGTCCGCCTGCTGGGGCAGGCGGCCCTCCACCACGTTGAGTAAATTCAATTCTTCCGGCATGGAGCGCATGGAGACGATGGAGTCCACCGCGGTGGCATCCACGCTCCACGCCCCTTCCACCTGATCTACGCCGTCGGCTTGGGCTAAGGCCTGCAAGTCCTCCTGGGTGAGCCCCATGGTGGACAGAATGTAGCCGTCCATGAGGTGGTGGGAGTCGTAATAGTTGTCCGCCGTATACTCCATATCCGGGGCCGTGGCCCGCAGGCCTACCAAAAAGGCCACAGCCAGAGCGGAGAGGAGGAGAATGGATAGAAAGCGGCTGTAGGTATGGCGGACTTCCCGAATAAAATCGGTGAGCAGCCTGTTTTTCCTCTTTACCATTCAATCGCCTCCACCGGGGTGGGGTTGGGATTGCAGGTCATCTCCTCCACACGCCCGTTTTTGATGTGAATGACCCGGTCTGCCATGGGGGTGAGGGCGGTATTGTGGGTGATGACCACCACTGTCATCCCCTGCAGGCGGCAGGTATCCTGCAAGAGCTTCAAAATGGCCTTGCCCGTGACGTAGTCCAGCGCGCCGGTAGGCTCATCGCACAGCAGCAGCTTGGGATTTTTGGCCAGGGCACGGGCGATGGCCACCCGCTGCTGCTCGCCGCCGGAGAGCTGGGCGGGGAAGTTGTTGAGGCGATGCCCCAGCCCCACGTGCTCCAGCACGTCCTTGGCGTCCAGGGGCTCTTTGCAGATCTGGGCGGCCAGCTCCACATTCTCCAGGGCAGTGAGGTTCTGCACCAGGTTGTAGAACTGGAAGACAAATCCGATGTCGTTGCGGCGGTACTGGGTGAGTTGACGGGCGTTGAAACCGCTGACCTGGGTGCCATCCACCAGGATCTCTCCGCTGGTACAGGCGTCCATGCCCCCCAGCATATTCAGCACCGTGGTCTTACCTGCGCCGGATGGCCCCACAATGATGGCAAATTCCCCTTTTTCGATGTGGAAATCCACCCCATCCACCGCTTTGATGGTCACCTCTCCCATGACGTATTCCTTGCGTACTTGTTTGAAAGAGATATAACTCATAATTACCACCATCCCGCTATATTGTTATCTTAACTATATAGTACACGTTCTCCCCTCCACCTGCAATCCTTCCTTACCATTGTTTAAAGAAAGTTTATGAATCCCCCGAGGTCTCCTGTGTTATCGTTGACTAACTCCTCTTGCCGCTGGTACAATACCCACACGATAAGGGAGTAATTGGCGGCGTGTTTGCGCCGTGGCCTGGTCAACATACTGGCGGCGTGTCCGTCTGGCCGGGTCTGAAACAGTGAGACTTATCCGCTACAAAGGGCGGGTAGTCTCTTTTTTTATGCCCGCCCAAATCGGAAAACAGAAAGGCGAGAAGAGTATGGGAATTTGGGAACTGTTGATTTTAGCCGTGGGCCTGGCCATGGACGCCTTTGCCGTGTCCATCTGCAAGGGCCTGTCCATCCGCAAGCTCAATCTGCGCCACATGGTCATCGTGGGTCTGTGGTTTGGGGCCTTCCAGGCCCTCATGCCCCTGCTGGGGTACGTTTTGGGCTCCGCCTTCACTCAGCTGGTCCAGGTGCTGGACCACTGGATCGCCTTTGTGCTGCTGCTCATCATCGGCGGCAATATGATTCGGGAGGCATTCAGCGGCGACGAGGAGGAAGTCTCCCCCTCCCTGGCTGTCCCGGGTATGTTCCTGCTGGCGGTGGCCACCTCCATTGACGCTCTAGCGGTGGGCATCACCTTCGCCTTCCTGCGGGTGAACATCTGGCTGGCGGTGGCCATCATCGGGGTGTGCACCTTTGTCATCTCGGCGGCGGGGGTAAAGATCGGCAACGTCTTCGGGGCCCGCTTCAAATCCAAGGCGGAGCTGCTGGGCGGCGTGGTGCTGGTGCTCATCGGCGCCAAAATTTTGCTGGAGCACCTGGGGCTGCTGGCCCTGTAAGGGGTAGTTGACGCAGGGGCCCTTCCAGTGCTACAATCGAAAAAAGCACATAAGGAGGTTTTTCCCATGTCTGACAATCGCACCCTCTTTGCCACCATGCCCAACGGTGACCTGGTGGAAGAACTCACCCTCCGCTGCGGCGCTCTGCGTTGCTCCATCCTCACCTATGGCGGCGCCATCCGCTCCCTGGTGGTCCCAGACAAGGACGGCAACCCCGTGGACGTGGCCCTGGGCTTCGACACCATCGAGGACTACATGACCCAGACCTGCTACATCGGTGCCCTCATTGGTCGCTTCGGCAACCGTATCAACCAGGGCAAATTTACCCTCAACGGGGTGGACTACACTCTGGCCACCAACAACGGCCCCAACCACCTTCACGGCGGCGACATCGGCTTTGACAAGCAGATCTGGACCGTAGAGGACCAGACCGAGAACCAGGTGGTGCTCTCCCTGGTCAGCCCCGATGGCCAGGAGAACTATCCCGGCACCCTCACCGTCATCGTCACCTACACCCTCACCGAAGATGGGCTGTCCATCTCCTACCACGCCAACACCGACGCGGACACCCTGTGCAACCTCACCAACCACTGCTACTTCAACCTCTCCGGTCACGACAGCGGCCCGGTAGATAACCAGACCATCTGCATCAAGGCCCAGTCCTATACCCCCACCGACGCCGGGTCCATCCCCACCGGGGAGATCGCCAGCGTGGAGGGCACTCCCATGGACCTGCGTACCCCTGTGGCCATGGGGGCCCACTGGGACGACGACTTTGATCAGCTGACCATGGCCCGAGGCTACGACCACAACTGGGTGCTGGACGGTGAGGCGGGCCAGCTGCGCCACGTGGCCACCGCCCACTCCCCCGCCACTGGTATCACCATGGAGGTGCACACCACCACTCCCGGCGTGCAGTTCTACTCCGGCAACTACATGGACGGCTGCCCCGTGGGCAAGGACGGCGCCCCCTACGACAAGCGCTGGGGCTTCTGCCTGGAGACCCAGAACTTCCCCGACGCCCCCAACCACGCCAACTTCCCCTCCGCCGTGCTCAAGCCCGGTCAGGAGTATAAAGAGGAGACCGTGTACAAGTTTGTGTAATACATAAAATGAGAAATGGCCTGTTGCGGCAACGCAGCAGGTCATTTCTCTTATCCTGGAATGATTTTCTTATCAGAATCACCCTGTTCCGGCTTGCCAGCCTGGGGGCGCTCCGCTGGGCCCGATTTCTCCCCGATGAGAAATCGGGGAAAGAATCGCCAAAGGCGGGGTCTTCCCCCGCCTTGTGGAATCCACCCCGCGGTACTGGGAGCCCCTGCGTTCTTCTCTTCTCGGCCCTTGGCTTGGTGGGGTCACATAGATAGCATGGCAGTGCTACAGAATGTACCTGCTTCTCTGCAAAACTATGCTTCTCTCACCAGGGCCTTACCCTGGTGAGCTGCTGTTTCCAGCGCTCGGCGGCCTGGTTCCCGGCGGCGGGAACGCCGCTTCTCCAGGGTAGGCCCGGCTGTGAAAACCACCTGGCTGTAGGGCCAGCTTCCCAGGGTGACCTGGTGTGGTGGCAGAAACAGGAGCCACAATAAGAGTGACGGGCCGAACCTAGTCTTGACGCATTGACAGCCTGGTACCTCAGGGGGGTACTTAGGGGGGAACGCCCTAAGCGGGTTTTGGTTTCTTTTGCCCGCTCAAAAGAAACCCCCAGCGGGGAGCGTCCCCACCGCACTGGCAAGTGCACAGAAGAGAAAAAGAACGTGGAAGCAGCCACAACGGCCACTTCCACGATTCACTTATTTCATCACGTCTTTGTTCTTCCAGAAGTACTCAATGCCGGAGTACACGGTGGTGATCACGATCACCCACACGCACACCTGCACCAAAATCTCAGGAATGGGCAAGTGCATCAGGCACAGGCACACCATGGTGGAGAAAGTCTTCACCTTGCCAGACCAGGCGGCGGCGATGACTCGGCCATTGTCCACGGCGATGAGCCGCAGGCCAGACACGGCAAACTCCCGGGCCACCACGATGACCAGGGCCCACACGGGGAGCAGCCCCACGGAGACAAACCAGATCATGGCGGTGATCACCAGAATCTTGTCTGCCAGAGGGTCCATGAACTTGCCGAAGGTGGTCACCTGGTTGTAGTGCCGGGCCACATAGCCGTCCAGGAAGTCGGTGACGCTGGCGATGACAAACACGGCCAGGGCCAGCAGAGCGCTGTATTTCAGGTTCAGGTACCACACCACCAGGTACACGGGAATCAAAATCACCCGGAGCATGGTCAGTTTATTGGCGGTATTCCATTCCATGTCGCTCACTCCTCAATCTCGCCCGTGAGGTCCCCGTCGGCAGTGCCGGTGATGCGGACCCACACAAATTCTCCTGCTTTCACGTCGCCTGCGGCGGTGAACAGCACCCGGCCGTCAATGTCCACCGAGTCGGCATAGGTACGGCCCACAAAGCAACCCTCATTGGCGTCAAAGCCCTCACACAACACTTCCATGCAGGTGCCCAGACGCTCTTGGTTGTACTCATCCATGATGCGGGACTGGAGGTCCACCACCAGCTCCACCCGGCGGGCGGCCACCTCGGGGTCCACCTGGTGTTCCATGGCGGCAGCCAGGGTGCCCTCCTCGGGGGAGAACTGGAACACACCCGCCCGCTGAATCTTCTGCTCTTTCAGGAACTCGCACAGCTCCTCAAACTCCTCCTCGCCCTCGCCGGGCAGGCCGCAGATAAGGGAGGTGCGGATGACCACCTTGGGCATGGCGGCTCTCAGCTTGGCAAAGAGGGTCTCAATCTCCGCCTTGGTGCTGCGGCGGCGCATGGCCTTCAAAATGCCGTCGTTGGCGTGCTGGATGGGAATGTCCAGGTATTTGACGATCTTCCGCTCCTTGGCAATCACCTCGATGAGCTCGTCAGTCACTGCCTCGGGGTAGAGGTAGTGGAGGCGAATCCAGTGGAAGGGCAACTTGCACAGCTCGCGGAGCAGCGCTGCCAGGGTGGTGGGCTGCTCCAGGTCCTGGCCGTAACGGGTGATGTCCTGGGCGATGACGATGAGCTCCTGCACCCCGTTGTCCGCCAGCTTCTGGGCCTCCTCCAGGATGTGCTCCATGGAGCGGCTACGGTAGCGGCCCCGCAGCTTGGGGATGATGCAGAAGGCACAGCCGTTGCTGCATCCCTCCGCAATTTTCAGGTATGCGGTATAGGGGGGTGTGGTGACCATCCGCTCCCCGTCCTCATAGGTGCGGTGGATGTCCCCGAAGTGCTGGGCCTCTTCCCCGGCCATGAGCTCCTCAATGGCGGACACCACGTCGGTGTAGCTGCCGGTGCCCAGCAGGCCGTCCACCTCGGGCAGCTCGGTGCGGATGTCCTGGGGGTAGCGCTGGGATAGGCACCCGGTGACCAGCAGCTTTTTCAACTGCCCCTCTTTCTTCAGCTGGGCCAGCTCCAAAATGCAGTCGATGGCCTCGCTCTTGGCCGCCTCAATAAACCCGCAGGTGTTGAGGACCGCCACGTCCGCCCCCCGGGGCTCCCCGGTGACGTGATAGCCAGCGGCCCGGCACAGGGCCATCATCTGCTCGGTGTTCACCAGGTTCTTGGAGCAGCCCAGAGACTGGAATGCCACGGTATAACTCATTGGTTCCATCCTTTCACTCCGCCTCTTGCTCCACCTGGCTCAGCACCCGGGAGATCTCCTCCCAGCCGAAGCCAC
Source organism: Pseudoflavonifractor sp. SW1122 (assembly GCF_012027765.1). Taxonomy (NCBI): domain Bacteria; kingdom Bacillati; phylum Bacillota; class Clostridia; order Eubacteriales; family Oscillospiraceae; genus Pseudoflavonifractor; species Pseudoflavonifractor sp. SW1122. The sequence continues at coordinate 47,966 of NZ_SJOS01000006.1, forward strand.
GGCGGGCCAGATAGGCGGACACTTTTTTCAGTTCTTCCCGGGTGGGCGCTGCCCCCCGGAGCTTCTTTTCCACCAGGGCCCGGAGCTTGTCGTCCCCCTGGTCCCGCTCCTCCATGGCCTCATCCCAGAACTCTCTGGGCACGCCACGGCGGTACAGTTCATCCCGGATTTTGGCCGGGCCGTAGCCCTTGCGGCTGTAGTGGCGCACCACCGTGGAGGCGTACTCCCGGTCGTCCACCAGCCCCACCTGGGCCATGCGCTGGGCCACCTCCTGGGCCAGCTCCCGGCGCTGCTGCCGCTGCTCCTCCCCCTCCTGAGGGTCTCTCGTTCTGGGGGACTTGGCGGACAGCTTGCGCTCCAGCTCCCGCTGGGACATGGGCCGGGCGGCCAGAAGGGTGAGGGCCTTGTTGTTCAGCTTAGCCTTCTCCTGGGCCTGTTTGAGCCCTTCCAGCTGCTCCTCACTCAGCTCCATCCCGGCGTAGAGGGAAAAGGACACCACGTCCCCCTCCCCTACCCGCAGCAGAGAGCCGTCCTCCAGCCAGACAAGCCACCGCCCCTCCACCCGGGACGAGGGCTCCAGCTTGACTAGTTTCATCCTTCAAAGTCGTCCGCCGACACGTCCACGGCCCGCCCGGCGGCCCGGGCGGCGATCTGGGACTGACGGCTCATGAGCTTGAAGGAGTTGGCCCGAATCTGGTCCTCGATCTCCTGAGCGATCTCGGGGTTGTCGGTGAGGTACTTCTTCACGGCGTCCTTGCCCTGGCCCAGGCGGGTGTCGCCCATGGAGAACCAGGAGCCGGACTTCTGGATGAGGTCCAGCTTCACGCCCAGATCCACCAGCTCGCCCAGCTTGGAAATGCCCTCGCCGTACATGATCTCAAACTCTGCCTCCCGGAAGGGGGGGGACACCTTGTTCTTCACGATCTTCACCCGGGTGCGGTTGCCCACCACCTCGGTGCCGTTTTTCAGGGCCTCCACCCGGCGCACCTCCATGCGCACCGAGGCGTAGAACTTCAGGGCACGGCCACCGGTGGTGACCTCGGGGTTGCCGTACACCACGCCCACCTTTTCACGGAGCTGGTTAATGAAGATGACCACACAGTTGGTCTTGGCAATGGAGCCGGCCAGCTTACGCAGGGCCTGGCTCATGAGGCGGGCCAGCAGGCCCACATGGGAGTCGCCCATGTCGCCCTCAATTTCCGCCCGGGGGGTGAGGGCGGCCACCGAGTCCACCACCACCACGTCAATGGCGCCGGAGCGCACCAGGGCCTCGCAGATCTCCAGGCCCTGCTCGCCGGTGTCCGGCTGGGAGATGAGCATGGAGTCAATGTCCACGCCCAGGGCACGGGCATAGGTGGGGTCCAGGGCGTGCTCGGCGTCGATGAAGGCCACCTCGCCGCCCCGCTTCTGGGCCTCTGCCACCACGTGGAGGGCCAGAGTGGTCTTACCGGAGGACTCGGGGCCATAGATCTCAATAATACGTCCCTTGGGCACGCCGCCGATTCCCAGGGCGATGTCCAAGGACAGAGAGCCGGTGGGGATGGCCTCCACCATCACGTCGGCGTTCTCTCCCAGGCGCATGATGGAGCCCTTGCCGTAATCCCGCTCGATCTGGGCAATGGCGGTCTCCAGCGCCTTCTTCTTATCCGATGCAGGCCCCACAGGGTCCACGGGCCGTTTCTTATCTGCCATGCGTCATTCTTCCTTTCCTGCCGGCTCGTCCGGCTGTATGGGTTCTAGTATGCCCTCCACGACCCGCCAGTGGCCGCCAGGGTCTTGAAAACTGCGGACCTGCTGAAAGCCTCGGTCCACCATGAGCTTTTTCACCGCTTCCTCCTGGTCGTAGCCGATCTCAAAGATCAGCTTGCCGCCGGGACGCAGGGCCCAGTTCCAGTGCAGGGTGATGGCCCGGTAGAAGTCCAGGCCGTCCTCGCCCCCGTCCAGAGCCAGGTGGGGCTCGTAGTCCCGCACCGAGTGGTCCAGCTCCTCCTCCACCACCTGGCGGGGGATGTAGGGGGGATTGCATACAATGAGGTCAAACTCGCCCAGCTCCCGGGGGGGCGGCTGGAGGGCGTTGACCTGGACCAGCTCCACCTGGTCGGCCAGCTGGCAGCGCATCAGGTTCTGCCGGGCCACCTCCAGGGCGTCCTGAGACCAGTCGGCCAGCACCACCTGGGCGTTGGGACAGTTGTAGGCCAGAGCCAGCCCCACGCAGCCGCTGCCCGTGCACAGGTCCAGCACCCGGGCCTGGGGCAGGTCCCGCACCGCCAAAATCCCCCGCTCCACCAGCAGTTCGGTGTCGGGGCGGGGAATGAGCACCTGGGGGGTGACGGTGAGGGTGAGGCCGTAGAACTCCCACTCTCCAAGGATATAGGCGATGGGCTCCCCGGCCAGTCGGCGCTGGAGCAGGGCGTCCACCTGCCCCTCGATGGCCTCGCTGGCATAGAGAGACAGGTCCCGGAGCACCTCTTCCCGGCGCTTGCCCAGGGCGGCGCACATCAGCTCCATGGCCTCCAGCTGGGCTTGCTCCACGCCGGACTCCTTGAGGGTGCGCCGTACCGCTAAGTAAATGTCGTTATACGTCTGCATGTCTGCCGCCTTTCTCTCTCTTGCTCATCCATTACCAGGCGTCGGCGCCCTTTTCCCGGGGCAGCACCAGCTTCAAAGCGGTAATGGCCACCTCGATCATGCTCTCGTCCGGCTCAAAGGTGGTGAAGTTCTGCATCCACATCCCCGGAGCCCGCAGGGCACGGCACAGGGCGTTGTCATGGCCGCCCACATAGCGGTTGAACTCATAGGTCACACCCACAATGATGGGCAGCAGCACCAGGTGGAGCACCATGCGCAGCAGGGTGTTTTTGATCTGCAAGGGGGTGAAAATCACAATGGAGAGGAAAATGGACACCACAATCACCACAAAGAGAAAGCTGGTGCCACAGCGGGGATGGTGGCGGGGCTGCTTTTTCACGTTCTCCACGGTGAGCTCCAGGCCATTCTCATAGCAGTAAATGGCCTTGTGCTCCGCCCCGTGGTAGGAGAACACCCGGCGCATCTCCTTGGTCCGGGAGCACAGCCACAGGTAACACAGGAAAATGGCCACCTTCATCACGCCTTCCACCACCGCCTGGACCCACAGAGGCATCTGGGGCCACACCAGGCGGATGAGGCCGGTGAGGGCGGTGGGCAGCAGGATGAACAGGCCCACGGAAAAGGCGATCCCCAGGACCGCCGCTATGGTGATGAAAATGGAGGCGGCCTTCTCCTGGGTGAAGTGGGCGTCCAGCCACTTCTCCAGCCAGCCGGGTTCCTCGTCCTCCTCCTGCTCCAGCCCCTCCTCGGACACCTCGGCGGAGTGCATCAGGGCCTGGACTCCGTGAACCATGGCCGAGCCGAAGACGAACACCCCTCGCACCAGGGGCAGCTTGGCAAAGCGGCTGCGGGGCTGAATCTTCTTGGTGGTGATATCCAGCTCCCCATTGGGCTTGCGCACCACGATGGCCCGCTTCTCCGGGCCCTGCATCATAATGCCCTCAATGAGGGCCTGACCACCGCAGGTGGTCTTGTAAGGCGTCCCACAGGGGGGCGCAGACTGATTGGACATGGGATTGAACTCCTTTATCTCGGGCGTACTCCCCCCCCGTCCTTCCACGGAACATCTTAGCAGATGGCGGGAAAAATGACAAGGGTTTTCGTACATTTGTTTCATTATTCCAGGGTCATGGGCAGGCGCAGGGTGACCACGCAGCCGCCGCCCATGGCGTTTTCAATATCCAGGGTGCCGCCGTGGCAGGTGACGATCTCCTCACACACGGCCAGGCCGATGCCGGAGCCACGGGCCTTGGAAGAGCCCTTGTAGAACTTGTATTTGACGTAGGGCAGCTCCTCTTCGGGGACGCCGGGGCCGAAGTCCCGCACCCGGATGGCCACCATGTTCCCCTCGGGGTGGATGGACACATCCACTTCGCCCCCGGACCCGCCGTGCTTGTCGGCGTTGTCCAGCAGGTTGCAGAACACCTGGCGCAGCCGCTCCGGGTCGCCGCTGATGGGGGGGAACTCCTCTTCGCACTCGATATACTCCAGCTTCAAGCCCTTGCGGCGGAAGAACTCCCGGTAGGTGTACACGGCGTCCTCCAGCTCCGCTTTGATATCAATGGGCTCCACGGACAGGTTGAACCGCCCGGTCTCAATGCGGGAGAACTCCAGCAGCTCCTCCACCATGTTGGTCAGGCGTCGGGCCTCGGAAACGATGATGCCCATGCCCTTTTTCACGTCCTCTGCGTCCCGCACTTCCCCGTTGTACAGGGTCTCCGCCCAGCCGTTGATGGCGGTGAGGGGAGTACGCAGCTCGTGGGACACCGAGGAGATAAACTCCGACTGGGTCTTCTCCGCCTGGTCGATTTTCATGGACATGTCGTTGATGGCGTCCACCAGCTGGCCCATCTCGTCGTCGCCCCGCACCTCCATCTGGACCCCGTAGCTGCCGGCGGCGATGCGCTTGGCGGTCTCGGTGACCCGGGTCACCGGCTCCAGAATCATGCGGATGAAGTAGGAGGCGTAGAGCACCATCAGGGCGATGATGACCATGCCCACCAGCACGCTGATGCCCACCACCTTCAACATCTGGGCCTGGAGCAGGCGCAGAGAGGTGACCAGGCGCACCACACCCACCACCGAGCCGTTGTACACGATGGGGGCGGAGGCGGCCATGAGGTAGTCCTGGGTGGAGGTGTCCTCTCCCCGCCAGGTGGACAGCACTTTGGTCTGGATGGCCTCCTCAATGTCATCCCCCTGGGGGGTGGCACCGGAGATGTCCATGAGGGAGGTCATGCGCACCTCGCCGTCGGGGGTGAGGAACTGCACCTCAATGGTGTTTTTCTCCTCAAACTGGTTGATGAACTGCCGGGCCGCATAGAGGTAGGTGGTCTCGGTGTAGTTCTGAAACATCCCGGCCGCCGTCTGGGCCTTGCTCTCCAGGGTGGCGGCGATGGTGGCCAGGTAGTAGTTGTAAATGGCCAGGGAGAAGGCGGACACGGCAATGGCCACAATGGCAAAGGTGGTCACCAGGGTATTCACCAGCCAGCGGCGACGCAGCACGCCCCGGCGCACCGCCTTTTTCTTCTGCTCCTGTCCCTCCTTCTTCCGCTTGCCGGGAAGGGGGATCTTCTTCCAAATCATCTTATATCCTCTCCATGCTCTTCACGCCGCATTAGCAGCCCCATTTATAGCCAAAGCCCCAGACGGTGTTGATGTAGGTGGGGTTCTGGGGGTCGTCCTCCAGCTTGATGCGCAGGCGGCGAATGTTCACGTCCACGATCTTCAGCTCTCCGATGTAGTCCTTGCCCCACACCGCATCCAGAATCTCCTCCCGGGCCAGGGCCTTCCCCGGGTTGTCCATAAACAGCTTGACGATGGAGTATTCCACCTGGGTCAGCTTCACCCGCTGGCCGTTTTTCTCCAGGGTGCGGTTGCGGGTGTTGAGGAGGAAGGGAGGCTGATGAATCTCGTCGGTCTCCCGGGTGGTCTCTCCGCCGGTGCGGCGGTACAAAGCGTCCACTCGGGCGGTGAGCTCGGCGGGCGAGAAGGGCTTGGTGACATAGTCGTCCGCCCCGGTCATCAGGCCGGTGACCTTGTCCATCTCCTGGGTGAGGGCGGTGAGCATGATGATGCCGATCTGGGAATTGCCCGCCCGGATGCGGCGGCACACCTCAAAGCCGTCCATCTCGCCGGGGAGCATAATGTCCAGCAGCGCCACCCGAATGTCCGGGTGCCGGGCGATCTGCTCCAGGGCCTCTTCCCCGGTGCCCGCCTCAATGGTCTCATATCCCGCACGCTTGAGGTTGATGACCACAAAGCTGCGGATGTTGGACTCGTCCTCCAATACCAATACTTTTTTCATGGTGGCTCACTCCTTTAAGATTCACTGTCCCAGGCCACGGTGATGAGGAAGAACCGCTGGGCCAGTTCGTTGGCTTTCAGTTTGCAATCCCACACGCCCTCTTCCAGGGAGGCGGCGTAGATGGTGGTACTGTCGCTGTACAGGGTCACGCGGCCAGGCAGCATGGCCCGGGCCTGACGGTTGCTGCCGGTCAGGCGGTAGATGGTCAAGAAGGGCTTGGGCTCCTGGCCCTCTTCCCCGGAGTTATAGTAGAACACCACCGAACGCTCGCCCCGGTGGCTGAGAGAGTCGTCCCGGGCCACGGCGATGTTCTCCGGCCAGTTGTCCGGCAACACCAGGTACCAGCCGTCGGCCTGGCAGTGGTAGGTGACACAGCTGATGGCCAGGCTGCCGTTGGCGTTGACCTGGCACCAGTAAATCACCGACTCTTCGGACTCCTCCCCCTCCTTGACGCTGGGCAGCTTCACGGGGATGGGGATTTCCAGCACGCCGTCCTTGTTGATGTCGGACAGGGACACCCCGGTGTCCACCCGGGAAGTCACCTCGCTGTAGCCCGCCTGCTTGTTCAAGGTGACATTGTGCAGGCGTCCGTCCGCCACCGTCATCACGTCGGTGAGGGTCCCGCCGGAGAACAGCGAGGAGGCAAACACCGCCGGGGTGCCGTCGGCCAGCTTGCCCGGCACCATGGAGTACACCCCATAGATGCCATTGGACAGGGGGGCGGAGGAGGTCATGGTCATCACACCGCCGTTATAGTCGTAAAATTCCGCCAGGTTGGCCCCGTCTCCGGTGCTGTCCTGGTGACAGACCACGATCTCCTTGGCGCCGTCCTGGTCCAGATCGGTGACCAGATAGCTCTCATTATAGGTGGTGCTCATCAGCTCGCTGACCCCTGCGTCCAACAGGGCATAGGCGGAGAGGATGTGCACCTTGGCGCTCATCTGCCAGGAGACGATGAGGTCTAAAGTCCCGTCCCCCGTCACGTCCTCATAGGTCACGGAGTTGATGGAGGTGCCGTCCCCTTCCACCACATAAGTCAGGCGGTAGTCGTTGTCCGCCCCCTTGCGGAACAGGCACACCCGCAGCGGCTTCTCCTCTGCCGAGGTGACCCGGAGAAACACCGCCGCCATCTCCTGTTCTCCATCTCCGTTGAGGTCCAGCAGCTGCACCGTGGAGGTGTTGCTGCCCGAGCTAATGGTGGCGTACTCCGCCCCCTGCTGGTCCATCACGTCCTGGATGGTGCTCTGGAGCTGGGAATACGCCTCGGGCAGGATGGGCAGGGCGTACATTCCCTCGGACTGCTCAAACATACAACCGCATAAGCTCAACGATAGGCACAGCAGCATGGCACACAGCCCCACACCGCGAAACACTCGTTTTTTCACCGTTCTAACCTCATTTCTTTTGCTGGGCTTGACCCCTCCGGCTGTCTGAGGGGAATTTCGTAGCTTACCATTATAATATGATACCACAATCCCCCGCCCTTGCCTATGCTTATTTCCGTCTCTGGGAGTTATTTTTTATTTTCTTCTTTACAAACGGAAATTTTCCTGCTATACTATTTAAGCATCATGAAGATGCGCCCGTAGTTCAATTGGATAGAGCGTCAGATTCCGGTTCTGAATGTTGGGGGTTCGAGTCCCTTCGGGCGTACCAAGCTAGGATAGATCGCAAGGTCTACCCTAGCTTTTTTCTTTTCCTGCCTTCTGCGTCTACCGCCAATCAGGCTTCGTCCACAGGACTCGCCTTCTTGGGAAGGGACCCGCAGCGGGAAAACGTGCCGCAGGCACCTTTTCCTCGCTTCGGCTTCGGGCGTACCAAAAATCGACAAGTTCCGCAAGGAGCTTGTCGATTTTTACTTATTCACTATTCACTATTCACTCTTCACTAAATCTGATGGGTCGATTTTTGGAAGTGAATAAGTGATAGTGAATAGGGAAGAAGTATGGTGTGCCGCATAGCGGCACCGATTATATATAAGGAGCACTTGCAGCGGCAAGTGCTCCTTTTTTCTTTCTTAGATATAAAGAATGGGAATTCCCACTCTCTTGGCATAGTTCACCGTATAGGCAGTCCCGCCAAACACACGGGTACAATAGGCCACACATACTCCACTGTTATCCACCAAATACCGATTGCGCCTCAACATACATCCACAGCGATACTCCCTTTGCAAATATACCACCTTATCCGCCTGCTCCAAAACCGTGTGATAGCGTCTCACCTCCTCCTCATCCCACCCCCGCTCTTGATTCTCATACGGTAAGACCATAATGAGACGAATGTGGGGATACCGCTTTCTCAACTCTAGGACAACTTCCGCCGCCAACAGATCAAATCCCATGGCTCCCCCGCTTCCAAAATACTGTATCCCTTTTTCAATCAATTTCTGTAATACAATGTATAAATGCGCCTGGACTTCGCTCTTCTCATTCTGAGGAAGAGTTCGATGCCCAGTGAAACAACAGGTTTTATCCCTCATTCCCATCTCCATGTTCTTTCTCTCCTTTTGTGCACCTATATAGGTGCAATTATAAAGAAAGAATCGAATAGAATCAACACAAACTGCACCAGAACTAGTGCAAGGAGTGTGATCTATGAATACCGAGTATGAGTACGCCCTAGGTCAAAACATCCGCACGCTGCGTCTCAAGCGCGGACTGTCCCAGGAACAGCTGGCCGCCCAGCTCCAAACCAGGGGCTGCGACATCACCCGCAGTGCCCTGGCCAAGATGGAAGTGGGCCAGCGCCACATCTACCCCGATGAACTGAAACTTCTCCATGAACTGCTGGAAGTCTCCTATGAAGAGCTGTTTGTATAGCCCGCCACACCCCTGAAAAAATTTTTTGAAAAATCTCAATTTGCCTCTTTACAAACAGGCACCCCTGTGGTATTCTCTTAACAAGAACAGTTCCTGTTAGCGAGGTGACAGCAATGATCTGCAGACGCAGCGTAAAGCGCGACGCCATGCTGGACTTGCTGCGAAGCACCGACTGCCACCCCTCGGCAGACTGGATCTTTCAGCAGCTCCGGCCCTTGTACCCAGACCTGAGTCTGGGCACGGTGTACCGCAATCTCAACCAGCTGTGTGAGCATGGGCTCATCAAGCGGGTGGGAACGGTAAATGGCCAAGAGCGGTATGACGGGGATGTGAGTCCCCACGCACACTTTGTGTGCAACTGCTGCGGTTCCGTTCTGGACCTGCCTCCCAGTCCCCCCACCCAGGGGTATGTGGAGGAATGCAGCAAACAATTTGGGTTCGAAGCAACAAGCTATGAGGTTCATGTCTTTGGCCTGTGTCAGGCCTGCAAAAAATTAAAACAGTGAAGGAGATTATTATCATGAAGAAATGGATTTGCCCCGTCTGCGGTTACATTCACGAGGGAGAGACCGCTCCCGCCGAGTGCCCCGTCTGCCACGTCCCCGGCTCCAAGTTCATTGAGCAGAGCGGCGAGCTGAAGCTGGCTGCCGAGCACGAGTACGGCATCTACGGCAAGACCGTCAAGAACAACGAGAACATCAGCGACGAGGACAAGGCTTACATCCGTGAGCAGCTGATGGCCAACTTCACCGGCGAGTGCTCCGAGGTTGGTATGTACCTGTGCATGGCCCGCATCGCTCACCGTGAGGGTTACCCCGAGATCGGTCTGTACTGGGAGAAGGCCGCCTTTGAGGAGGCTGAGCACGCCGCTAAGTTCGCCGAGCTGCTGGGCGAGGAGCTGGAGCCCAACATGAAGGCCTCCACCAAGGACAACCTGGCCTGGCGCGTGGACTGCGAGTTCGGTGCTACCCAGGGCAAGATGGACCTGGCTCTGTGCGCCAAGAAGAACGGCCTGGACGCCATCCACGATACCGTCCACGAGATGGCTCGCGACGAGGCCCGCCACGGCAAGGCTCTGAAGGGTCTGCTGGAGCGTTACTTCAAGTAAGAGACTTCCCTACTTCCCTGGACTTCGGTCCAGGGAAGTGCTTTTTTATTCGTTCCCGGGCTTCGGCTCGGGATTTTTTCTCCCATTCAGACCTGCCAGCCTGGCGGGGACGCTCCCCACTGGGGGTTCCTTTTGCTCGGTCAAAAGGAACCAAAACCCGCTTAGGGCGTTCCCCCCTAAGAACCTCCCTTGGGGTACGAGGCTGGAACTGCGTCAAGGCTATTCCGGCCCGTCACCCTTGTTATGGCTCCTGTCTCTGCCACCACACCAGGCTCCCTAGGCAGCTGGCCCTATAGCTGGACCATCTCCACATCCGGGCCTCCCCTGGAGAAGCGGCGTTTCCGCCGCCGGGAGCCAGGCTGCCCATCGCTGGGAACAGCGGCGCACCAGGGTGAGGCCCTGGCAATAGAAGGACAACCACACAGAGAAGCAGATACTTTCGGTAGAATCCCCACACCATCTATGTGCCCCCACGGGCTAAGGGCCGAAAAGAGGAGAACGCAGATACACCCAGTACCGCAGGGTGGATTCCACAAGGCGGGGGAAGGCCCCGCCTTTGGCGATTCTTTCGTCTATTTCTCATCGCTGAGAAATAGACCCCCAGCGGAGCGTCCCTGGTTTGCGTTGCCTTCCCTGCCATATTTGTGTATAATAAAATGCTAACTATTTCATAAGGGAGGTCCTTACCATTGTTGGACATCGTCCTTCGTCGTTTCATTCCCAACTACACCCAGACCCGTGACCCCGAGGTACGGCGTCAATACGGCGTCTTTGCCGGCGGAGTGGGAATTCTCTTAAACCTGCTGCTCTTTGCGGGAAAACTCACCGCCGGACTCATCACCGGCGCCATCTCCGTCACCGCCGACGCCTTCAACAACCTCTCCGATGCCGCCTCCTCTGTGGTCACTCTGGTGGGCTTCCGTCTGGCGGGTCAGAAGCCGGACGCCGACCACCCCTTCGGCCATGGCCGCATGGAGTACCTCTCCGGGCTTTTGGTGTCCCTGCTCATCCTCCTGGTGGGTGTGGAGCTGGGCAAGAGCTCCATTGAGAAGATTTTACATCCCGAGGCCACCCAGCTCACCGCCCTCAGCGGCACCATTCTGGTGATCTCCATTCTGGTGAAGCTGTGGATGGGCTGGTTTAACAGCAAGCTGGGCAACCGCATCCAGTCCGAGACCCTCCGGGCCACCGCCATCGACTCCCGCTCCGACGCCCTGGCCACCTCCACCGTGCTGCTGGGCCTGGGCATCACCCACGTCACCAGCTTGCAGCTGGACGGCTGGCTGGGTCTGCTGGTGGCAGCGTTCATCCTCAAGGCCGGCTGGTCCGCCGCCAAAGACACCATCGACCCCCTGCTGGGCACCAACCCCGACCCGGAAATGGTGAAGGATATCCAGTCTGTCATCATGGAACACCCCCAGGTGGTGGGCATTCATGACCTCATCATCCACGACTACGGCCCCGGGCGGCGGATGATGAGCGTCCACGCCGAGGTGTCCGATCAGACCGACGTGATGGAGGCCCACGATATCATCGACCACATCGAGCGGGAGCTGGGCGAGCGGTTCCGGATCGAGGCCGTCATCCACATGGACCCCATTCAGACCGGCAACCACCAGGTGGAGCAGCTGCGGGCCCGCACCGCTCAGTTGGCCCGGGATATCCACCCCGACCTGTCCATCCATGACTTCCGCATGACCATGGGTCCTATGTACACCAATCTGATTTTTGATCTGGTGGTTCCCTACAGCGTCACCATGCCCCCGGCCCAGGTGAAGGACGCCCTGGTCCAGGCATTGCAGGCGGAAAACCCCAATTATCACGCGATCATTCACATTGATCGCTCTTACGTGGTGTGAATTTACAAAAACTTCTCCACTTCGCCAAAAAAGCAGGCTATAATACTGGTATCATAAAAAATTTAGGGAGAGCCCCTCTCCGCAGAAAAAGAAAGGGTGACACGTATGCCCCGTAAGGTATTGATCGTGGAAGATGACAAGAACATTGCCGACCTGATGCGTCTGTATCTGGAAAAGGAGTCCATGGACTGTCAGGTGGCCAACGACGGACTGGTGGGTTTGGAGAAGTTCCAACAGTTCCAGCCCGACCTGGTGATGCTGGACATCATGCTGCCCGGCATGGACGGCTGGTCCATCTGCCGCAAAATCCGGGAGACCTCCAAGGTGCCCATCATCATGCTCACCGCCAAGGGTGAGCTGGAGGACAAGGTCAACGGCCTGGAGCTGGGCGCCGACGACTATATCACCAAGCCCTTTGAGATGAAGGAAGTGCTGGCCCGGGTCCACGCTGTGCTGCGCCGATACGGCGAAGAGGAGCAGAAGGAGAAAAAGCTGGTGTTTGACAAGCTGGTCATCAACCTGGACTCCTACGAGCTGTTGGTGGATGGCAAGCGGGTGGACACCCCGCCCAAAGAGCTGGAGCTTCTCTACCATCTGGCCTCCTCCCCCAACCGGGTCTTCACCCGCAACCAGCTGCTGGACGAGGTGTGGGGCTTTGACTACTTCGGCGACAGCCGCACTGTGGACGTGCACATCAAGCGACTGCGGGAAAAGCTGGAGGGCGTCAGCGACAAGTGGAGCCTGAAAACCGTGTGGGGCGTGGGCTACAAGTTTGAGTCCAACAGCTAACCCCACAGAGCAGGAGGTGCCTCATCCATGAAATCCATGTATGGACGGCAATTTGCCACCATGGCCGGAATGGTCCTGCTGTCCTTTCTCCTGTTGGGCGCATCCTTCGCCGCCCTGAGCTACCAGTACACCCTCCAGGAAAAGCAGGACACCCTCATGCGCAATGCCAAGTACATTGCAGAATATACGTCCTACGCCGCCAACAACAATGGCAGCACCGTGTGGACCACCGACGAGTTTCAGCAATACATCTCCACGGTGGCCCAGGTGGCCGACTCCCACATCATCGTGGCCACCAACGACGGCACCATTCTCTTTGCCACCGACGGCAAACATGTGCTGTATAACATGACCTCCCGGAACATGCCCAATGACATCGTCAACGCTGTCATCAACGACAAGGTCTATGAGGGCATGACCACCCTAAATGGGATGTACTCCAGCGCCCGGTTCATGGTGGGCCTTCCCGTCTCCAGTTCCACCGGATACCTGCAAGGGCTGGTGTTCTTCTCCACCAACACCTCGGACATCACCGCCATGTGGCGGGACCTGTCCGCCATCTTTGTGGTGGTGGCCTGCGCGGTCATCCTGGTGGCCGCCATTCTCAGCTCAGTCACCAGTATGCACCAGTCCAAGCCCATGAAGGAGATCGCCGCCGCTGCCCGTCAGTTCGGACTGGGCAAGCTGGATGTGCGAGTGGACGTAGGCAACCGCCGGGATGAAATTGGCGAGCTGGCGGAGGCCTTCAACGCCATGGCCGAGTCCCTGTCCAAGAGCGAACAGCGGCGCAGCGAGTTCATCGCCAACGTCTCCCACGAGCTGAAAACCCCCATGACCACCATTGCCGGCTTTGCCGACGGCATTCTGGACGGCACCATTCCCCACGACCGGGAGCGGGAGTACCTGAGCATCATCTCCTCGGAGACCCGGCGACTGTCCCGGCTGGTGCGGTCCATGCTGGACCTGTCCCGGCTCCAGTCCGATGAGCGGGCCCCCCAGCAGCAGTTTGACCTGGGCGAGACCATGCTGCGCACCCTGGTGAGTCTGGAAGGAAAGATCAACCAGAAGCACCTGGAGGTGGCCACCAACCTGCCGGAAGAGCCGGTGATGGTGTGGGGCGACCAGGATGCCATCACCCAGGTGTGCTACAACCTGCTGGACAACGCCATCAAGTTCTCCCAGGAGGAGGGCACCCTGTCCCTGTCCATCGTCCCCAAGGGCTCCAAGGCCACGGTGTCGGTGAGCAACCAGGGCAAGACCATTCCCCCGGAGGAACTGGACCTCATCTTCGACCGCTTCCACAAGGCCGACCACTCCCGCAGTGAAAACCGGGACGGCGTGGGACTGGGTCTGTATATCGTCAAAACCATTCTCAACAGCCACAAAGAGACCATCACCTGCACCAGTCAGGACGGTCTGACCACCTTTACCTTCAGTCTGCCCCGGGCATGAATCTGATTCAGGAGGCGTTTGCCGTGTCCAACCATCTTTCCCATCGCTGGCCCCAAGGGGAACCCCGCCCCATCCACTACCACTACACCTCAGACCGTCGCCCCCGCCGCCTGGGTAAGGCGCTGCTGGTGGTGTCCCTGTGCCTGGTGGCCGCAGCGGCCCTGGTGTTCGGCGGATACCTGGGCATGGTCCACCTGGCCAACTCCCTGGCGGATGCCCAGCGGGGCTCCTTTGCCCCCCGCCCCTCCAGCCATGTGGAGGTCAACGCCAACTGGGACCCCGCTGACCTGCCCTGGGCTCAGCCCGACCCCAACGTGTCCATTTTCGTACACGACCAGGACACCCAGGTGCTCACCAGCAACCAGATCTATGACCAGGTGCTCCCCTCGGTGGTGTGCGTCACCGCCGACCAGGGCAATGGCTCGGCCAGTGTGGGCTCCGGGGTGGTGCTCACCCAGTCGGGGTACATCGTCACCAACTTCCACATCATCCAGGGCGGCGTGTCCCTGAACGTCTCCATGCTCTCCAGCACGGCCAATTATGATGCCAAGCTGGTGGGCTACGACGAGGAGCTGGACCTGGCAGTACTGAAAATCGAGGCCCAGGGCCTCACCCCCGCCCGCCTGGGCAGCTCGGACCAGCTGTCGGTGGGCGACTCGGTGTACGCCATCGGCAACCCCATGGGCTACCTCCACGGCACCATGACCGAGGGCATCATCTCCTCCCCCACCCGCACCATCCAGGTGGACGGCAAGGACATGAACCTTTTACAGACCAGCGCCGCCCTCAACTCCGGAAACTCCGGCGGCGCCCTGACCAACGCCTATGGACAGGTGGTGGGCATCACCTCCGCCAAGATCACCGGCGTGGAAAATGACACCGTCATCGAAGGCTTGGGCCTGGTCATCCCCATCAACGACACCATCCCCTTCCTCAACCAGATGATTCACACCGGACAGAGCTTTCGCCCCTCTCTGGGCATCCTGTGCCAGGAGGTGCAGATGGACGACACCTCCGGTGTGTACGTGGTGAGCACCACCGCTGACACCCCCGCCCACGAGGCGCTGCTGGAGGGCGACGTGATTCTCGCCGCCAACGGGGTGGACACCCCCACCCTCTACGCCCTGACCCGGGTGCTCAATGACACCGGGGTGGGCAACCAAGTGGAGCTGTCCGTGCTGCGAGACGGCGGTGTCCTCTCCATTTCCATCACCCTCTACGACCGGCTCACCTGACGGGAGGCCAAATCATGAATCAAGATCAACTCATTGCCCTGCTGGCCCAGAGCCCCGGCTATGTCTCCGGCCAAGAGATGAGCCAGACGCTGGGGGTCACCCGGGGCGCCATCTGGAAGGAGCTGTCCCAACTGCGGGAGCAGGGCTGGCCCATCTCCTCCTCCACCCGTTTGGGCTACCGCCTGGACGGCCCGCCCCCTCAGCTCTCCGCCCCCTATCTGGAGGGTCGGCTGTCCGGCACCATCTCCTCCGGCCACATTCACGTCTTTGATCGGCTGGACTCCACCAACACCCAGCTCAAGGCCATGGCCGCCCAGGGAGCGCCCCACGGCACCGTGGTGGCCGCTCTGGAGCAGACCTCCGGCCGGGGCACCCGAGGCCGCACCTTCGCCTCTCCCCCCGGTGGGCTGTATCTGTCCCTGCTGCTACGCCCCCAGGTGCAGCTGTCTGAGCTGTTTTCCCTCACGGGATGGGTGGCGGTGGCGGTGCGCCAGGCGGTGGAGACCGCCTGCGGCGCACCCGCCCGCATCAAGTGGCTCAACGATATCTACTTAAATAACCGCAAACTGTGCGGCATCCTCACCGAGCTGTCCCTGCTGGGAGAGAGCAGCGAGCCGGACTATGTGGTCATTGGGGTAGGGCTAAACCTCAGCCAGACCGCCCAGACCTTCCACGACTTGGGGCTGGAGGGTATCGCCACCTCCCTGGCTCTGGAGGGGTACGAAGTGGAGCCCAACCACATGGCCCTCACCCTGCTCCAAGAGCTCCACACCATGGCCCAGCACTTCCCCAGCCACCACGAGGAATACCTGCACCAGTACCGCTCCCACTGTCTCACCCTCCATCAGCCGGTGGAGGTGGAGACGGGCAAGGAGACCTATCAGGCCATGGCCCAGGCCATTCTCCCCGACTTCTCCCTGGAGGTCACCGACCAACAGGGTTTCACCCATCCGGTGTCCTCGGGCCGGGTCACCCCTCACTTTCTCCGCGCCAATTCCTGACAGGAGGATTTCCCATGAACAGCCAACTGCGCCGCACCCACATCTTAGAATATCTCGCCCAGGCCGACGGCCCCCTGTCCGCCACCGCTCTGGCCCACACCCTCCAGGTCAGCCGCCAGATCATTGTGGGGGACGTGGCCCTGCTGCGGGCCTCGGGGGCCAACATCACCGCCACCCCCCGGGGGTATGTGCTGGACCATCCCGCCCCCGGCCGCACCTACACGGTGGCCTGCCGCCACAGCGAGAGCGAGATGGAGCAGGAGCTGAACCTGATGGTGGACCACGGCTGCACTGTGGAGTCGGTGGTGGTGGAACACCCGGTGTACGGCCAGCTGGTGGGGCAGCTGAATCTGTCCTCCCGCTACGATGTGTCCCAGTTCATCCAGAAGGCCCAGGCCCATGACATGCGCCCCCTGTCTGAACTCACCGACGGCATCCACCTGCACACCTTACAGTGTCGGGACGAGCAGGCGTTCCAGCGCCTGGTGGAGGCGCTGCGGGACGCAGGATTTTTGGTGGAAGAATAAACACATCCCCGAGGCAATCGCCTCGGGGATTTCTCTTGAAAAGATGCCCAGCAACGGTGGATTTGTTCATAATGTTGGGGTACAATAGCCATATTACAACACAGAAAGAGTGGTTGTCATGTTTTTCGATGTCTATTATCTGGTCCTGGTTCTGCCCGCTGTGATATTGGCCATGTGGGCCAGCAATCGGGTCAACCGGACCTTCCGCAAGTATTCCCAGCAACTCTCCATGCGCCGCCTCACCGGAGCAGATGCCGCCCGCATGGTGTTGGACGCCAACGGGCTGCACCAGGTCCGCATCGAACGGGTGGCGGGCAACCTCACCGATCACTATGACCCACGCACCAATGTCATCCGCCTGTCCGATTCGGTGTACGACAACGCCTCCATCGGCGCCATCGGCGTGGCCGCCCACGAGGCGGGCCACGCCATTCAGTATGCCACCCACTACCTGCCCATCAAGCTGCGGGCTGCCATCATCCCCATCACCAACATCGGCTCCAAGCTGGCCATGCCGCTCATCCTCATTGGCCTGCTGTTTGTCTCCGGCGACCTGGGGGTACAGCTGGCCTATGCAGGCATTGCCTGCTTCGGCCTGTCTACGGTGTTCCAGCTGGTGACCCTGCCCACCGAGTTCAACGCCAGCCACCGGGCCCTGGCCGCCCTGGAGCAAGGCCATCTGCTGAGCGAAGACGAGATGGTGGGCGCCCGCAAGACCCTGTGGGCTGCGGCTATGACCTATGTGGCCGCTCTGGCCGTGTCCCTGGCCCAGCTGTTCCGGCTGCTGCTCATCGTGGGCAATCGGCGGAGAAACGATTAATCCTCAGGACAAGCAAACAAGCCGCCCTCCAGAAGTGTCCTTCTGGAGGGCGGCTTTCTGCACCAACTATTCCACTTTCATCATGCGATACCCCACGCCAATGTGGGTTTGAATATACTGGGGCGAACCAGGCTCTTTTTCCAACTTCTTGCGCAGGGTGGCCATAAACACCCGCAGGGAAGCCACGTCGTTGTCCCAGCTTCTCCCCCAAATCTGCTGGGTGATAAAGGTATGGGTCAGCACCTTGCCCACGTTTTTACACAGCAAACACAGAAGCTTGTACTCGCTGGGGGTCAAATGCAGCTCCTGGCCATCCAGAAACGCACAGCCCGCGGCATAGTCCACTTTTAACTTTCCGTTGGTGAACACCGCCTCGGTATTCACGTTCCCCAGCTGCAACGCAGCCAGCCGTCGCTGCGTCACCCGCAGGCGAGCCAACAACTCTTCCACAGAAAAGGGTTTGGTCAGGTAATCGTCTGCCCCTGCATCCAGGGCATCAATTTTATCGGTATCTTCACTGCGGGCGCTGATGACGATGATGGGCACGTTGGACCAGGTACGAATTCTGTGAAT
This sequence comes from Pseudoflavonifractor sp. SW1122, assembly GCF_012027765.1. Taxonomy (NCBI): domain Bacteria; kingdom Bacillati; phylum Bacillota; class Clostridia; order Eubacteriales; family Oscillospiraceae; genus Pseudoflavonifractor; species Pseudoflavonifractor sp. SW1122. The sequence continues at coordinate 66,048 of NZ_SJOS01000006.1, forward strand.
GACCTCCACCCCGTCGATATCGGGCAGGCCCAAATCCAACAGGATGATCTCCGGGTTGTGGGAGGATGCCTCCAAAATCGCTGTCTCTCCGTTGGACGCCGTGAGAAAGCGATAGTCATGGGCTCTCAATGTAGTGGTAATGAGGTTGCGCACCGGCGTATCGTCCTCCACCACCAGAATCAATGGTTTATTCATGTAGTTCTACCTCCCCGGCTGGTACCGAAAATGTAAAGATGGAGCCATGGGGCTTATGATCGCTCACCACGATTTCTCCTCCATGTGCATTCACGATGGATTTGCACAGCGCCAGACCCAATCCCATACTGCGGCGGCTGTCGGCAATCTGATTGGATGCACTGTAAAACATGTCAAAAATATGGGGCTTTGCCTGGTCGGGAATTCCGGGGCCATTGTCTGCCACCGAGATATAGATAAACTTTCCCTCTTGCTTCCACCCAATTTCGATGTCCGACCCGGGCGGGGTGTACTTCATGGCATTGTCAAGGATATTGATGAGGACCTGGACAATCAGCTTTGCATCCATCTGTGCCAGGAGATAATCGTCACTGCTCTGCACATGGAAGTGGTATTCCGCACGCTTCCGATTGATGTGCCGAAGCGCCTCTGCTACCACCTCGTCGATGAGCTCGGTGGTCAGGTGCAAGTTCATCCGCCCCTGCTCCAATCGGCTGACCGAGAGCAGATTTTCCACCAGATTGATCAGCCACATGGCATCGTCATAGATGTCAGCATACATCTGTTCCTTGGTCTTTGCATCAAATAGCGGTCCATTGGAGAGCAGATTGCTGGCATTTCCGGAAATAGAGGTCAAGGGTGTGCGCAAATCGTGAGAAATGGAGCGGAGCAAATTGGCTCGCAGCTGCTCGTTCTTGGCCAGCACGGCAGCGGCTTCTTTTTCCTCCACGTTCTTTTGATTTTCCAAGGCCAAGGCACATTCTCCCAACACCGAGAGGAGAATGCTGGACTCAAAGGAATCCAGCGGCTTATCCGAGGTGGCAATGCCTACCACGCCGTACACCCGCTCCCCGGTGCGGATGGAGAGATAGGTGCACCGGGCATCCGGAAGGGTTTCTGTCCCAGCTCCCGCCCGCTTGTTGTTGGACAGCACCCACTGGGCCACCTCCCGCTCCTTGGCGGTGGTGTAGCGCTGGGGAGATGCTGCCTCGTCCACCAGAAAGATTTCCGGCTCCAGAAGCCCTTTCTCATCTATGGAATAGACCACAATATCCCGCTGGAAGATTTTTAACAGCTGTTTAGCGGTCACGGAAATGATTTCTTCTTGGGTGTGGGCTCGTTGCAGATTTTGGCTGGTCTCAAACAGCAATTTGGTCCTCCACGCCACTTGAGCCGACCGTTTGGCATGGGACTTTAGCTTGGATGCCAGCGAACCGGTGAGCAGAGAGGCCAGAAACATCACGAGAAAGGTGATGGGGTATTCGCTATCGTAGGCTTGCAGGGTAAATCTGGGTACCGTGAACAGGAAATTGAAGGTCAGGACACTGGCAATGGAGGCAACGAAGCTGCAAATGGAACTTCTGGTGTAGACCGAGATCAACATGACGCCCAGGATATAAAGCGTAATGATATTGGCCTCTGTAAAGCCGAAGTTATAAAATAACAGGCCAATGAGTGTGACAAGAATGAGAATCCCTGCACTTTTCAACAGATCCAGCACGGAAATGGATGGCATATGCATCACTTCCCGGTGCTTGGTATCCAGCAGGCGATTCACTCCATTGTCCGGAATGATATGGATGTCCAGTTCTGGCGTCAGCTCAATGAGCCGTTCCGTCAGCGATGGTTTTCTCAGCAACAGCCGATGGGGTATCCCACTACGGCCCAGCACAATTTTCGTCACGCCAGACAGGCGGGAAAACTCCGCAATTTGATAGGCCACATCATCGCCATACACCGTCTCAATGGAGGCCCCCAACTGCTGTGCCAGACGCATATTGCCCTGAAGGCGCTGCTTATCCCGTGCATTCATCCACTGAAATGCCTTGGTCTCCACAAACAACGCGGTAAATCCACACCGAAACGCCCCTGCCATCCGGGCCGCCGTGCGTATGATTTTCTCATTGGAGGGGGCGGAAGACAGGCACACCAGAATGTGCTCATGGGTCCGATACTCCGTTTGCATCTTCTCATGGGTGTACAGAGCCGCCCGATCCGCACAGCGGCGCAGGCCCACCTCTCGCAGGGCGCTGAGCTGTGACAGGGAGCAGCCTTCCAGCAGCGCCTCCTTGTGTCCATCCATCAGCCGCTGTCGGAGCCGCTGGGGCTCCAGGTCGATAAACTCCACCTGATCTGCCTGGTCAAATACCCGGTCCGGAATGCGCTCAGGCACCGAAGTGCCCAGGATGGAAAAGACCGTGTCCTGAATGCTCTCAATGTGGTAAATATCCAAGGTCGTATAGACGTCAATTCCCGCCTTCCGCAGCTCCTCAATGTCCTGATAGCGCTTCATATGGCGGCAGGCATCCGCATTCCAGTGGGACAGATCCTCAATCACAATCAACTGGGGGTGCCGTTGGAGGCAGGCATCCAAGTCAATTTCATCCGCTATGTGCCCATCCCTGGCCACTTTTTTACATGGCAATACCTCAAATGTCTCTGCCAATGCCGTGGTCTTAGGCCACTGGCTATCGGAGCGTATGCCAATGGCCACGTCCAACCCTGCCTGTTTGGCCTCTCTGGCAGATTCCAGCATGGCGTAGCTCTTCCCAGCGCCGGAGAAATAGCTGGCAAAAATCGTGAGTTTCCCCTGTTTTCTTCCGGTGGCCTGCCCCGCCGATGCAACCGCATCCATGGCACTCCCTCCTCTCAAACAGGTGTATTATAGCACAAATCCCTTGAGGTTGTGGGCAAAGTTGTGGAGGGCAGTTACTCCATGCGGTTGATCTTATCCTTACGGACTTTGTCCAGAAACTTGTACAATCCATCAATGGCAAAATACACACCCACGCAAAAAAGAAGGATGACACCCAATAAAAGCAGTTCTTTCATCTTCTCCCCTCCTCTTCTCTCATCTCAGGGCTCTTCCCTTAAATGTGAAAGCACTTCTGGATATCCCGCTGGGTTCCCAAAACCAAAATGGTACTGTTGACAGGCAGGCTGATATCCGGTGTGATGACGGTCATGGAGAACTTTCCATTTTGTTTGATGGCCATGATATTCACATGGTAGCGTTTTCTCACATCCAATTGGCCGATGGTTTTCCCCACCCAACTATTGGGCACTTCCACTTCGAAAATGGCATGGTCATCCCCCAGGGCGATGTAATCGGCAATGTGATCGGAGGTATACCGAATGGCGGTCCAATTTGCCATCTGCTTCTCTGGATACACCACCTCATCGGCGCCATTGCGCAGCAAGAACTTAGCCTGAATGTCCCGGCCTGCTCGGGCCACCACTTTTTTCGCTCCCAACTCCTTGAGCAGGGACGCCGTTTCCAGAGAGCTCTGGAAGTTGTCGCCGATGGCTACAATGCACAGGTCATAGTTTCGCACCCCAAGGGAGATCAGGAAGTCTTCGCTGGTGCTGTCTCCAATCTGGGCGTTGGTCACAAAGGGCAGAATGGCGTTGACCCTTTCTTCGTCCTTGTCCACCGCCATCACTTGCTGGTTCAGTTCGTTGAGCTTCATGGCAATGTGCCGTCCAAAACGGCCTAATCCAATTAACAAAACGGTTTTCATATGTTCTCCCTCATCTCTTTATCCTATGGTAATTCGTTCCTGGGGCAGTCGGGCCACGTTCCCCTGGGTCCGGGACAGGGCGGCGAAAATCAGGGTCAGTCCGCCCACCCGTCCAAAAAACATCAGCGCAATGAGAATCAGATGGGACACCCAGCTCAGTTGCGGCGTAATGCCCAAAGAGAGCCCCACCGTTCCAATGGCGGACGCTGTCTCAAACAGACAGGTGAGGATGGGCAGCCCCTCCATTCTGCTGATGATGAGCCCTCCGGTCAAAAACAAGGTCAGGTACATCATCAAAATCGTGGACGCCTGCACCACGGTTTCCTGGGACACACGCCGGTTGAAAAAGTGGGGATTCTCCCTGCGCCGAAACACAGCAATGGCACCGGCCAACAATACCGCCAGGGTCGTGGTCTTCATGCCGCCTGCGGTGGACCCGGGGGAACCTCCAATCAGCATGAGCATGGTAATCATGGACTGCCCCGTCTCGCTCATGGCGGTCAGATCCGCGGTATTGAATCCGGCGGTTCTGGGGGTGATGGCCTGGAACACCGACAAGAGCACCCGCTCGCCCAGCGGCTTTCCGGCAAATTCAAAGAAGAAAAAGTAAACGGTGGGGAGCAAAATCAGCATTCCCGTCACCGTCAAGATCACTTTGCTCTGCATCCGATACTTATGAACATGCCAGCGGTTGGTGCGGATGTCCTCCCATGTCAAAAAGCCGATGCCGCCCACCACAATCAGCAGGGCAATCACCAAGGACACCACTGGCTGGCCTGCATAGTCCACCAAGGAGGAAAACGGGGCCTTTACCCCCATCAGGTCAAAGCCGGCATTACAAAATGCCGAGATGGAGTGAAACAAGGCGTACCACGCCCCTTGGAGTAGGCCAAATTCCCGGCTGAACACCAAGTACAACAGCGCGGCTCCCAAAAGCTCCACCGCAAAAGCCGTCCGCAAGATAAATCCGGTCAGGCGAACAATGCCTCCTACATTGGGCGCTGCAATGGCCTCCTGCATGGTGCTGCGCTGCATCAGACCGATTTTTCGCCCAGAGAGAATGGCAAAGGCCCCCGCCACGGTGACCACACCCAGCCCTCCAATTTGAATTAGCAGGATAATGATCACCTGCCCGAACTGGGACCAGTAGGTGGCAGTATCATGGATGACCAATCCCGTGACACACACCGCAGATGTGGAGGTAAACAGAGCGTCCAAAAACGGGGTCACCACCCCCTGTTGCGAGGAAATGGGAAGCATAAGAAGGAGGCTTCCCGCCAAAATTACCAGAAAAAATCCAAAAATAATAACCCGGAACGGGGACTTATTGTTTTTATGCAACCGCCGCCACATAAGTCTCCTCTCTTTCTTCGTCTTAATACGTCTTTATGGTTTCTGTATACCTTCATTATCCACATCCGGTCTAAAGAGAGTGTTAACATGTAAAGCCGTATATTAAGATGGTATAAAGATGCGCCGTTTGGGAGTGGCAGAAACTTAGGATAGGGCGGAGGCTATAGTTCAGAAGCCGTCTAAAAGGCCAAAAGCCGCCCTCCGAAGGAACACTTCTGGAGGGCGGCACTTGGTCTCACGGTGTCTGAACTATGGTGAAAGACAATATGACAGCAAAAG
>NZ_SJOS01000060.1:0-15096 GCF_012027765.1 Pseudoflavonifractor sp. SW1122
GCCTTGTTTGCCCGGCAGGCAGGGAGGCCTTAGTTTCTCCAATGTCCCAGGTGTAGACCAGTGCCCCAGCCGGGGACGCTCCGCTGGGCCCGATTTCTCCCCGATGAGAAATCGGGGAAAGAATCGCCAAAGGCGGGGCCTTCCCCCGCCTTGTGGAATCCACCCCGCCGTACTGGGGGGAACGTGCGCCGTTCTCTGTTCGGCCCTTGGTTCGGTGGGGTCACATAGATGGCTTGCCCGTCTACGGGATGCACCTACTTCTCTGCTGGTGCATTCTTCTACCGTCAGGGCCTTACTCTGGTGAGACGCTGTTCCCAGCGATCGGTGGCCGGCTCCCGGCGGCGGGAACGCCGCACACCGGGGTGAGGCCCTGGAAACAGAGGCACGGTTTTACAGAGAAGGGAATGCTTTCTATAGATGTACCAGAGCATCCATGTGACCCCACCAAGGCCAGGGCCGGCCATAGAATTGATGCAGTTCCAGCCTGGTACCCCAGGGGGGTCCTTAGGGGGGAACGCCCTAAGCGGGTTTTGGTTTCTTTTGCCCGCTCAAAAGAAACCCCCAGCGGGAAGCGTCCCCACCAGGCTGGCAAGCCTGATACATGGATGGTTAGACGATCAATCCCTCCGCCACAGCTGACGCTGTGCCACCTCCCTTTACACAAGGGAGGCTTTACTCTGGGAGAGGAAAACAGAAAAGCCCCGGAGGAAGCAAATGCTTCCTCCGGGGCTTTGTCATGCGTTGGGTCTCAGAGACCTGAGAGAGCCTTAGCTGCGACGCTTGCGCACCACGGCGGTGGCGCCCAGAGCGCACACAGCGGCGAACATGACAGCCACGTACAGCATCAGCTGAGCGTTGTCGCCAGTCTGGGCGGGCTTCTCAGCGGGCTTCTCGGTGGCCTGAGGCTGATCGGTGGTCTCAGGCTTGTCAGAGGGCTGAGTCTCGCCCTCGGCGGTGAGGCCGTTGATGGCGGCATTCAGAGCAGCCACGGCGTCCTCCACGGTCTTCTGATCGTCCTCGGACAGGGTCTCGTCGGCCATGACAGCCTGAGCCTCAGCCAGAGCGGAACGGAAGGTGGCCACGGACTCGGCGGTGTAGCCCTCCAGGTTGATGCTCTTGGCTTGGCCGATGAGGTCTTCCAGGATGGACTTGTCAGCCTTGAAGCGCTGGGCCAGGATGGCATTGAGCAGGGCCTGAGCCACAGGCTGGATGTCCTCGTCCATGGCGTCGCCGTCAGCGGCAACTTCCTTGGCCTTGGCCAGGGCGTCCACCAGCTCCTGCCAGTGGTCAGCCACATACTTGTCGGCGTTGTCCATCATCTCGTCGGCCTTGGCAATGAGCTTGTTCAGCTCATCCTTGCTGCCCTGAACCAGACCCAGACCCCAGATGCCTTCCAGCAGCTGGTCCCAAGCGGCGTTGACCTCGTCCTGGGTGGCGTTGTCGTTGTCCAGAACGGTCTTGGCGTTCTCGAGAGCCTTCTCGAAGGCAGCCTTGGCGGAGTCGGTGACACCCTCCGTGGACAGGGTCACGGCATAGTCATAGGTCTTCTGCAGCAGGGTCTTGTCGGCCTTGGCCACAGCCTGGAAGGTCACGGTGACGGTGGCGCCACCGGCGGGCATGGTGAAGGCGTTGTTGGTGACAGCGATGGTGTTACCCTCGGCGTCGGTGACCACGATGGAGCCCACCTCATAGCCCTGGTCGGGAGTGGCGGTGATGGTCACCTGAGTGCCGGCAGCGGCGCTGGTGGGATCCACCTTCACGGTGCCGTTCTCAGTGGGAGTGATGGTCACGTCGTACTTGCGGCCGGAATCCTCCTGATCCCAGTTGAAGTCGGGATCGTTGTAGATGCCCAGACCGGTGACGTTCAGGCCGCCAGCCACCAGGTCAACCTTGGTCAGGTTGGTCAGGCCGTTCTCGTCGGGCAGGTTGAAGGAGTACAGGTTGTTGGCAGCGTCGGTGACGTAGAACTTGCCAGTGTTGGAGCTGTAGCTCATCTCACTGCTGTTCTCCACGGTGTTCAGCTGCAGGTCGGTGTTCTCCAGGATGGTGTAGGTCTGCATGTTCAGAGCCACTTCCATCAGACGGGAATCCTCGTAGCACTTACCCAGCACATAGGTCTTGCCGTTGGCACAGGCCACGGTGTGCACACGGGTGTAGTCACTGTCGAAGCAGATGCTGGTGTAGGGATTGAGGTCGGTGGTCTGGAGGCTGGGCACGTAGTACTGATACAGGTAGTAGCCGCCGCCCAGATAGATGACGTTGTGCTCGTCATCGTAGGCCAGGGTGTAGACCTGCGTGTTGGTCTGGAGCTGGCCCATGTAGACATTGGTGTTACCCTGGATGTCGTAACGGTACAGCAGGGGGAAGGAGCCGTCGTCGTACACAGCGTAGTAGAGGTAACGGCCGGAGTCGTCCACGTCCACACCCACCAGCTTGCCGTCCACGGGCATGGCGGAGTTGACCACCACGTACTCGTTGGGCAGCTCGGGATCGAAGGCCACCAGGCCGACGCCCTGGGAGATGGTGTAGGCCACGTCGCCGCTGAGCTCGGAGAGCACGGAGAGCTGGCAGGAGGCGGACAGGCCGCTGACGGTGTCAGTGACGGTGATGGTGGTCTCGCCGGCAGCCACAGCGGTGATGGTGCCGTCCTCGGCCACAGTGGCCACGGACTCATCGCTGCTGGACCAGACCAGCTGAGCCTTGTCGCTGCTCACAGCGGGCTGAACCAGAGCGTCCATGGTCATGGTGGTGCCAACCAGCATCCGGGTCACGGTGCGGTCCAGCATCAGGTTGATCACGTCCATCTCGGGCAGTTCGCTGTCCTCGGGGATGGGGCAGAGCATACCCAGCACGGCGTTGTAGCCCTGCATGGACTCACCACGCAGGTTCAGAGCGGTGCTGCCCAGCTTCATGGCGGTGAAGGAGTCGCCCTCCTTCTCGATCATGTAGAGGTTGGAGCCGCTGCACCAGCTGGCGGTGATGTTGGCAGCGTGGAAGTACAGACGGTCGCTGCCGAAGTCATAGGACAGCTGGGAGTTGTAGGCACCGTTCTGATCGGTGTAGGCCACAGCGCCCTCCACCTCAGTCAGCTGGGTGCAAGCGCCGGTGGCGGTGTCGATCTGATAGAGTACGGCGTTGGCGCTGGTGGAGGTGCTGCCTGCAGTGTACAGCTTGCCGTCCTTGTCAGCGGCCAGGGTGAAGGCACCGGCGGTATCCAGGGTGCACACAGTGGTCAGGGCACCGGTGGTCAGGTCGATCTTCACCAGCTCGGGGTAGGTCTGCTCCTGCTGATAGGTCTCGGAGTTCCAAGCCTTGTAGCTGAGGGTCAGGCCGTACATGGTTCCGGTGGTGTAGTCGAAGGCCAGATCCACCACACGCTTCTCAGTGTTGCCCAGCACGGTGTAGGCATCCACGGAATCCGCATCGATGCGCATGAAGTTGTTCAGGTCGTCCACCACATAGTAGTAACCGTCGAAGTACTCGCCGGCACGGACGGTGTAGGCACCATTGGTGGCCTGACCCACGGTGGAGTTGGCGGGATCATAGTCGTTGACGGTGATCCAGAAGTTGGCGTACATGGAGCCGTTGTCGTCCCGGGCCATGAAGGCGGCCATGGAGCCGGCAGCGGGCAGGACGGTGAAGGTGATGGAGTCGGAGTACACGGTGCCGTCACGGTCGGTGAGGCTGACGGTGATGGTGGCGGTACCCACATCCACCAGGGTCACCTTGCCGAAGGCGTCCACGGTGGCCACATCGGTGTTGTCGCTGGACCAAGTGCGCTTCTGCACGGTGGGACGGGCGGGCTCGGTGGAGGTCTGCAGCTGCACCTGAGCGCCAGCCAGGCCGGTGTAGGTCTCGCCGGTGGTCAGCCACAGGTCTTCCACGGGGATGTAGTTGGTCTCGGGTTCGTTTTCGGTGATGGTGAACATGGCAGTCTGCTCCACGCCGGAACGGCTGCTCACGTCGCCCAGGTCCATGACGTTGGCCTCAATGGAGCCCCAATCGGTGTCCTCCAGAGTGACCAGGAACAGGGGATTGATGCCGGAGCCCATGGAGGGGTTCCAGTAGATGTTGCCGGTGTTGTAGTCGTAGGTCATGCCAGCGTAGAACCAGTACTCCTGGGAGCTGGAGTAGACCTTGGTGGCCTCCATGGTGTCGGGGTCCACGATGAACAGGTTGCCGTTCATGCTGCCGCACAGGATGGTGGTCTCCTCACCCTCGCAGATGACGGCCATGGCGGTCATCACGTTGTCGCCGGAGGCAGAGCCTTCGGGGAACTTGAACTCGCCGATGGGATCCACAGCGCCGGTCTCCAGGTCGATGACCACGAGGCCGCCGTTGGTCAGATCCACGCCGTACATACGGCCGGTGTTGTAGTCGAAGCCGATGTTGCCCACTTGGATGTTCTCGGTGTGGCCGATGCGCTCGGGCTCGCCGAAGGTGGTCTTGGTGGGATCCTCATTGCCGGTGACCAGGGTGCGATAGAGGACGGTGGCGTTGTAGATCACGTCGTCCTCCACCCACTGTTCCTGCTGCACGGTGTACACATAGCCGTTGTAGTAGGTGCCGCCGGCCCAGATGGCGGAGCCAACGGTGCCGTCCAGAGTGGTGGTCTTGGGGGCGTTGAGCTGGGTGACCTGAGTGGGAGCCTGATCGGAGTAGGTGACCCACTTCATCTGGTTGCCCTGGTTGACATCATCGGTGACGATGTAGCCGTACAGGGCGTCCTGAGACTCCACTACGGTGACCTGGCAGGTGACCTCGTAGGGGGTCCACTCGGTCTGTCCAGCATACATAATCTGGGTAGCGCCGGTGATGGTGGCAGTGCCGGGGCCAATGGCCTTGACATAGCCGGTCTCAGAGACGGTGGCCACGTCGGTGTTGTCGCTGGTCCAGGTCACTTGCTGAGCAGCGGCGTTCCAGGGGGCCCAAGTCAGGTTCATGCGCTTGCCCTGGTTGACCACCAGGGTGGTCTTATAGGGCTCCAGCTGCACGCCGGTGGGGTTGACTTCGCCCACGGTGAACAGGTCGGTGCCCAGGTCGTTGGGGATGAACAGGGCGGAGGTGCCGCTGGGGGCACGGCTGCCCAGGCTCTCGGCGGTCTTCTTCACGGGGTCAATCTTGTAGGTCTCGCACACCTGGGTGTTGCCCACCTGGGCGTGAGCGTACCAGTAGATGACGTCCTCTTCGTAGTCATAGGTCATGGACTGGATGCTGTTCAGACGCTCGCCGTTGGTCTTGACCTTGAAGTCGGACATGGTCATCAGCCAGGTAGCAGCACCGGTGGTCTTGTCCAGGGAGTAGAGGTTCAGGTCGGTGCCGATGGCGTACAGGTTGCCCTCCTCGTCAGCGGACAGGGTGAGGATCTCGTAGCCCTCAGCCAGGCCGGTGATGGTGGCCACCTTCTCAATGCTGGTGTAGCCCCAGGGAGTGAAGCACACCTCATAGAGGTTGTTGGAACCGCCATAGCTGCTGGAGGGAGTGATGGTGCCGTCATAGGTCCAACCCACGGCGTACAGAGCGTCCTCGCCGTTGCGCTGGAGGATGCCGCCGCCGTTGTTGCCATGGCTCAGGGCCATGTCATACAGGGTGATGAAGTTGGCGGAGCCCTCCTGGCCGCTCTGGGTGTACAGAACCTGGCTGCCCCAGTAGGTGGAGTAGGGAGAGAGCAGCACCAGAGCGCCGTCGTTGCGCTGGGCAATCACACGGCCGTTGATGTACTCGCCGGCGGTGTAGGCGGTGTTCTCATAGGTCTCGTTGCGGGGTGCCTCGGTCTGGCCCTTGTCAATGCTGAACCAGCCGCGGTCCAGAACGGTGGAGTCGGTGTAGGGCTCGAAGCCGTACAGACGGCCCAGCTCCAGATCCTTCAGGCTGGGAGTCAGAGCGGAATCATCCAGCTCCAGGGCCACCTTGATCTCGGTCTCGTTGCAGGCGTAGTCGCCCAGCACGATGGTGAAGTCAGCGCCGTAGCCAGCCACGTTGAAGGTCTGCTCAAAGCTCTTGCCGGCCACATACTCGCTGCCATCGTCGGGCTTGGGAGCGAACTTGCTGATGACGGAGCCGTCGGGGGAGACGAAGAGGATGGCGGCCAGGTTGGCGTTATCCTGCAGCTTCAGGGTCAGGTTGATCTGACCGTTCTCCACCTTCAGGGAGTCCTGGAGATTGTCGGCGTTGAGCAGCTGAGGCTTCTGGTTGTCCAGAGAGGCCTGGAAGGAGAAGGAATCATCCACCACATCGTCGCCGTCGTCCACATAGGCCTCTACGGTGTAGGTGATGGTGGTGCCGTCAGGCAGCTGATTGCCGTCCTTGTCATAGCCGTTCCACACATACTCCTCGTCGGTGGTGGCGTTGTAGATGTAGAAGGGGAAGATCTGGCCGTAACTGCTGTTGTAGTAGCTCTTAGTGGCGTATTCGTGGACGTAGTTGAAGTACTCTTCTCCGGTCTCGGTATTGTTGACACGGAACACCAGCTTGCGGGCGTTACGCAGCATACCGAAATCCAGCTCCATCAGGGGGTTGGCATAGGAGAAGGCGTTGTACTCATCGCCGGAGGCACCGCCCCGCAGATAGGGGTTGGTACCCAGCTGGGAGATCATGGTGAACACGCCAGTGCCATACAGGCTGGCCTCGTTGTAGTCGGGGTTATCGAAGACGGGAGGCTTGGACCAGTCGCCGTAGTAGCCCAGGAAGGGCATGGTCAGGTTCTGGTTGTCAGCGCCCTCCAGGTACAGGTAACCCTCCACATACATGCCGTTTTCAAAGCGGCTGTTGATGTACTCCTTGTCGGCCTCGGTGAGGGTGATGGTGGCAGTGAGGGTGACGGTCTCACCAGCAGCCACGGTGACGCTGTCCTGGCTGACCTTCACCTTGGACTCCAGCAGATAGGGGGTGCCGGCGATGAAGCCATCGGTGGCAGTCTCGGTCTGCACGTCAGAATCGAAGGTGTAAGTCTTGGACTCGTCGGAGAAGTTGGTCACGGAGAACTCAAAGGAGTAGGTTCCCTCGGTGCTGTCGCCCAGCTCGGCCTTGGCACGGCCCATGGAGTTGGAGGTGCTGGACAGGTAGGCATCCACGGTGGTGGCCTTCACCAGGTTCACCAGACCGGCGCCCTGGAGACGGGGGGAATACTTCAGGCCGTTGGAACCGGGCACGTCGATGGGATCGGCGGTGCTCATGAGGATGTTGGTGGCCATGGTCCACATGTCCTGATTGCTGTAGCCCTTGCTGCGCAGGTACTGCATCAGCACGGTCATAGCGCCGGTGACCTGGGGAGTGGCCATGGAGGTACCGCTCATGTTGCCGTAGCCGGTGGGGGTGTCACGGGTGGAATAGATGTTGCCGCCCACGCCGGTGATCTCAGGCTTCAGGGACAGGTCGGGAGCGGGACCCCAGCTGGAGAAGTCGCTCATGGTCTTGGCGATCTGGAAGGAATCGCTCTTGCCGGTGACGGTGAGGGTCTTGGTCTCAGCGTTGGCCAGCAGGTCCCAGGCCTCCTTGGACATGAGCACGCAGGGGATGTTCCCGGCGGCATCGTTGATGGCCATGTTCAGCAGACCGGAGGTGTTGTTGACCACGATACAGGCAGCAGCACCGGCGTTCTGAGCGTTGGCGTGCTTGTCAGGGAAGGCCACGCCGCCGCCACGCCACACCACGGCAACCTTGCCGTTGACGTCCACGCCGTCGAAGTCCTCGGCGGCACCGTAGCCGTCGATCATGACATACTCATAAGAGTTGCCGGCCAGGTTCTCCAGACGGGTGAACACGCCGGAGTCGTTATAGCCGATCTTGGTATCACCCACGGTGACGTACTGCTGGGTGATGCGGTCGTTGTCCGCAGAGGCAACAGACAGCACGTGAGAGTAGGTGCTGGGGTTGCCCACCAGGCCGGTGTCGGGGTTTCCGGTCAGGGACAGGTTGTTGCCGTGGTTGTTGTTCAGAGCGTTGTTGGTGTCGTTACCGGCGGCGATGATGACTTCCACACCGGCCTGCTCCAGCAGGTCCAGCAACTCGGTCATGGGAGCATCGTTATCCACGAAGCCGGCGGCGGAGCCCAGGGACAGGTTGGCGGTGTCCACGTTCAGGTAGACACAGTCCTCCAGGGCGGCCATAACGGTATCCCAGTTGGCGCCCTTGGGGTTGAACACCTGCATGACGATGAGCTGAGCGTCGGGAGCCACACCGATGACCTCAGAAGAGGAAATCTTGTTGGCGGCGGCGATGCCAGCCACGTGGGTGCCGTGGTCACTACCAGCGGCATCGTGGGACACGTCAATGTTCTTGTTGTAGTAGTTGAAGGCGAAGGGGATCTTGTTGCTGAAGTAGGTGGAAGCGGGGAGCACGTTGGAGTCGGAAGCATTCAGGTTGCTCCAAGCGTTCTGCACATCCTCCACAGTCAGGGAGGTATCGGTGAGCTTGTCCTCGCTCATGGCTTGGAAGTTGGGGTGATCGGCCACGATACCAGTGTCCACAATGGCGATGCGCATGCCCTTACCAGTCCAGCCGCTCTCGTTGGCCACGTTGGAGCCAATCATGTTGGTGGCGTTGTTGGTGTAGGGCTGCATCACATTGTCCTCTTCGGGAATGCTGAACACGGGAGCCACGTACACCCGATCCACGCCGGGCATCTTCTGGATGGCAGCCTTGTTCTCATAGGTGGTGGTGACGGACAGGCCGGTCATGGTCACAGTGTAGGTGTAGCCCACCTCCACGGCGTCACTGCCCAGCTCGTCCTCCAGGGCCTGGGTGAACAGCTCCACGGCGTCCTTCTGGTCGGCAACATAGTTGCTGACGCTGGCGGTGTCGGCGGCGATGTCGTCACCGCTGAAGCCGGCTTCCAGAAGGGACTCCTTGTCCAGAGAGACGATGAAGGTCACCTCGTCCTCGGGAGCGGGGGCAGAGGCGTCGTTGTTCTGAGCAGCGGGAGTGCCGCTCTCCTCCAGGCCGATGTTGGCCTGGCCGTCGTCCTCTTTCACTTCGGCCTGGACGGTAGATCCAGACTCTTCACTGGGCAGGTCGGCGTCATAGCCTGCGTGGGGGTTGCCCTCTGTCAGGGAGAGAGCCCCGCTGCCAGCGGCGAAGCCAGGTGTCAGCAAGCCGAGCACCATGACCACCGAGAGCAGCAGACTGACGAGCCTGCGTGATGCTTTCACGTGATGTCTCATGTTATCCTCCTTAGTTTTCGTTTGCCGCTTCCGTCCACAGGGCGGAAGCGAACGGGCGGGGACGGTCCATCCGGGGACAGGCCGGACCTCGCAAATATGAAAACCCCTCATCTTTTCTCTGCGTGGAAACCAACTGCCACCCCTCCTTAACTGGTTTCCAGACGCTTGGTCGAAGAAGACAGGTTATCATCCAACTCGTGTTCTCTCAATTCTCGATTGATAACTGATAAAGGGAAAGACAAAGGGACAGTCCGCTGTGGATATCTGCCCCTTTGCACACTGTGTTGTATTGTACCCGGCCAACCTGGTTACTTGGTCACGCCGGACCCGGCACCACTGGCCCCGTCCAACACCCATTGACAGTCGCTCAGAGACTTGTCCACCTCAGCCCACAAAAGCCAGGTGGCCATGTCCGAGGTTCCCATGCCCGCAGACTGGGCGTCCACATGCACGGATACCATGTTGCTGACCCGGGTGGCGCTGCTCAGGCTGAGCTGGGTGGAGCCGCTGCTGACGGTGTATTTCACCAGCACCAGGGCTTTGCTGTCAAAAAAGTGCTTGTCGTATGCGGCCAGCTTGTCGCTGCCGTACAGACCGAAGCGGTTGAGCTGGTCCACACTGGACACGCAGGTCACGGAGTTGCCCGCGCCCTGCTGATAGGCGATGCGCAGCTTGCCGCTGTTTTCCAGAGTGACGGACTGGCTGCCCACGGCTCCGGTGCCGCCGCCGGCGAAGCCGCTCTGGCTGGGCTTTTCGGAAATGGCTGCGGACGGACTGGTCAATGGCATACTGCTCTCCTCCTGAGGGGATGAAGTGCATCCCGCAGTTATGGTACACATGGCCGCTGCCAACAGCAGCGCAGCCAACTTATTGCTCTTCACGAGATCGGTTCCTCCTTGTGCCCCACTCAGGCAGGGGCAAATTCGCTTCGCTAACTCACTAAACAACACCCGGCGCAAAAAACGCCCCCACCCAGATGAGGGGACGCATCCTCAATCAACCAGGTATGTTCTGGAATTCTGGCTTATCCTCCTGCATTATAGGGCATGTTCTTTGATTTGTCAATCCAACACACAAATCTACCTTTTCCTCCTTCTTCTCTGTGGTATTCCTGTGATTTTTTCGTAAAATTAAAGAAAAATGTTGCAAAAATGTAAAGAATATAGGTTGATTCCTTTTTTATCCATTAAAAATTGTTGAAATTTTTCAGTTTTCTGCCATAAAGTGGGATGGAATCCCTGTACCGGGAACTTCGTTGACAGGGCGGGGGAAAGCACCTAAAATGGAGGGGATACCACCCCCAGAGAGGGGGAAAGGAGCGAAGCGCATGTATCGAATTCTAATTGTTGAGGATGATCGGGGCATTGCCGGGGCGGTGCAGACCCAGTTGGAGGCCTGGGGGCTGGAGGCCCGATGCGTCTCCGACTTCCGCAACGTGCTGGGGGAGTTTGCCCAGTACCAGCCCCATCTGGTGCTTATGGACATCGGGCTGCCCTTTTTCAACGGCTTCCACTGGTGCAGCCAGATCCGCACCGTCTCCCAGGTGCCCATTGTCTTTCTCTCCTCCGCCTCGGACAACATGAACCTGGTGATGGCCATGAACATGGGGGCGGACGACTTCATCGCCAAGCCCTTTGACCAGGGGGTACTCATTGCCAAGGTGCAGGCCATGCTCCGCCGGGCCTATGACTACGCCGGTGCGGTGCCGGTGCTGGAGCACCGGGGGGCCATGCTCAACACGGGAGATGGCACCCTCACCTACCAGGGGAAGAACATCGACCTGACGAAAAATGAGTACCGCATTCTCCTGGCCCTGATGCAAAACAAGGGCAGCGTGGTCAGCCGAGAGCGGCTGATGGAGCTTCTCTGGGAAGGGGACAGCTTTGTGGACGAAAACACCCTGACGGTGAACGTCAACCGCCTGCGCAAGAAGTTGGACGGGGCGGGGCTGAAGGCCTTCATTACCACCAAGTTCGGAGTGGGCTATCTCATCTCTTAATAAGGAGGACGTCATGAGATACCTGAAAACCTATCTGAGGGACCGCCTCCCGGCGGTGGGGATTTTCCTCCTCTTCTCCCTCATCTTTCTCACCGTGTTTGCCCTGTACCGGCTGCCCATAGCCGCGGTGCTCTACCCGGTGGGGCTGTGCGGGGTGCTGGGGTGCGTGTTTTTGGGGCTGGACATCCGGCGTGCCCGGGAGCGGCACCGCCGCCTGGAGCAGCTCTCCCAGCTGTCTGGGGCGGTGATGGGGGAGTTCCCCCTGCCCATCAACCAGGACCACCGGGACTACCAGCACATCATCCAGCTGCTGCGGGCCGAGCAGGCCCAGCGGGAAGGGGAGATGCAGCGCCGCTATGAGGACATGGTGGACTACTACACCGTGTGGGCCCACCAGATCAAGACCCCAATTGCCTCTATGCGCCTGACCCTCCAGAGCCAGGACTCCCCCACCGCCCGGCAGCAGCTGGAGGAGCTGCAACGCATTGAGCAGTATGTGGAGATGGTGCTGGCCTTCCTCCGCCTGGACTCGGAGTCCACCGACTACCTGTTCCGGGAGTACCAGTTGGACGGCATTCTCCGGGGAGCGGTGCGCAAGTTTTCCACCCAGTTCATCCGCCGCCACATTGCCCTGCACTATGAGCCCACGGAGCTGCGGGTGCTCACCGACGAGAAGTGGCTGAGTTTTGTGGTGGAGCAGGTGCTGTCCAACGCCCTAAAATACACCCCAGACGGGGGCGAGGTGTGGCTGGGGCTGGAGGGGCCCGCCACCCTGTGCATCCGGGACAACGGCATGGGCATCGCCGCCGAGGACCTGCCCCGCATCTTCCAAAAGGGGTACACCGGGTACAATGGCCGGGCGGACAAGAAGGCCAGCGGCCTGGGGCTGTACCTGTGCCGCCGTATCTGTACCAATCTGGGCCACACCATCTCCGCCCAGTCGGTGGCGGGGGAGGGTACCTCCATCCGCATCGGTCTGGAGCGGGAACAGCGGTGGCTGGAGTGACTTGTGACAAAAGTGTAAGAAGTGGAGGGCAAAGTGTAAGGAGATGCCATGGAGAGGCGGGGTTCTCCCGGCTATAATAAGGGTGTAAACAGCAAAGGAGGAACCGCTCTATGAGTATTTTGGAAGTACAGAGCTTACAGAAGGTCTACACCACCCGCTTTGGCGGCACCCAGGTGCAGGCGCTGAAAAATGTCACCTTCCATGTGGAGGAAGGGGAGTATGTGGCCATCATGGGAGAGTCCGGCTCCGGCAAGACCACCCTTTTGAATATCCTGGCGGCACTGGATAAGCCCACCGGGGGCCTGGTGAAGCTGGACGGCCAGGAGCTGGGCAAAATCCGGGAGTCTGAGGTGGCGGCGTTCCGGCGGGACCACCTGGGCTTTGTGTTCCAGGACTTCAACCTGCTGGACACCTTCTCCCTGGAGGACAACATCTACCTGCCCCTGGTGCTCTCGGGCAAGCAGCCCAGCGAGATGAAGCAGCGTCTGGTGCCTCTGGCGGCTCAGCTGGGCATTGCCCACCTGCTGAAAAAGTACCCCTATGAGGTGTCCGGCGGCCAGAAGCAGCGGGCAGCCGTGGCCCGGGCTCTCATCACCAACCCCCGCCTCATCCTGGCCGACGAGCCCACCGGTGCTCTGGACTCCAAGGCCACCGACGAGCTGCTGCGGCTGTTTGGCGACATCAACGCCCAGGGACAGACCATTCTGATGGTCACCCACTCGGTGAAGGCGGCCAGCCACGCCGGACGGGTGCTCTTCATCAAGGACGGCGAGCTGTTCCACCAGATCTACCGGGGCGAGAGCACGGAAAACCAGTTCTATCAGAAGATTTCCGACGCCCTCACCCTGTTGACCACAGGTGGTGAGCGGGCATGAGACTGGGATTTTACCGCCGCCTGGCGTGGACGGGCATCCGTCAGAACAAGAAGATGTACCTGCCCTACATCCTGGCCTGTATCGGCGTGGTGATGGTCTGCTACATCGTCTCCTTCCTGGGCCTGTCTCCGGTGCTGAAAGAGATGCCCGGAGGAGGCAGCGCCCAGAGCTTTTTGAACACGGGCTTTGGGGTCATGTGTGTGTTTTCCACCATCTTCCTCTTCTACACCAACTCCTTCCTCATCCGCAGAAGAAAGAAGGAGTTTGGCCTGTACAACATCCTGGGTATGGGCAAACGGCACCTGGCCCTGGTGCTGCTGTGGGAGACCGTGATCATCGCGGCCATCACCCTGGTGGTGGGCCTGTTCTGCGGCGTGCTCTTCTCCAAGGTGGCCGAGCTGGCCCTCACCCGCATTCTGGACGGTGGAGTCACCTACACCATGACGGTGGAGCTGAACTCCGTGGTCAGCACCGTGGTGCTATTCCTGGTGATTTTCGGCCTCATGTTCCTCAACACCCTGCGTCAAATCCACCTCACCAGCCCCATCGCCCTGCTGCGCAGTGAAAACGCCGGGGAGAAGCCGCCGAAAGCCAACTGGCTCATCGCCCTGCTGGGCCTGGTGGTGCTGGCCGGGGCCTACTACTGGGCCATCACCGTGAAAGACCCCATTACCGCCATGATTGGCTTCTTCATCGCGGTGGCCATGGTGGTGGTGGGCACCTATCTGCTGTTTGTGGCGGGCTCTGTGACCCTGTGCCGCCTGCTGCAAAAGAATAAGCGGTACTATTACAAGACCAACCACTTCGTGTCGGTGTCCTCCATGGTCTACCGCATGAAGCGCAATGGCGCGGGCCTGGCCTCCATCTGCATTTTGTGCACCATGGTGCTGGTGATGATCTCCTCCACCTCCTGCCTGTACATCGGCATTGAGGACAGTCTGCGCACTCGCTATCCCCGGCACATCAACCTGGACGCCGTGGTGGACTGTGTGAACACCTTGGACGGCTCCCACCAGGAGCAGGTGCGGGTGCTGGCTGAAGAGACGGCGGAGCAGTATGGCGCCACCCCCAGCAACATCCTGGACTACCGGGTGTGCGGCTTTGTGGGGGTGCGTCAGGAGGACCGGATGGTCATGGACGACGTGTTCCTCAGCTCCTACAACATGGAGACCATGGCCAATACCTGGCAGGTGTTTGTGGTGCCGCTGGAGGACTACAACAGCCTGATGGGGAAGCGGGAGACCCTGATGCCCGGTCAGGCGCTGATGTACACCACCAAGGGAAGCGACTACCCCTATGCCTCGGTGGAACTGGGGGAAGGGGTTACCCTGTCGGTGGCCAAACAGGTGGACAGCTTCGCGGACAACGGGGTGGACGCCATGCAGATTGTCCCCTCCATGTATCTCTTTGTCCCCAACTTCCAGGAGACGGTGGAGGGGGTTCAGGCCCAGCTGGGTGAGCAGAGTGCCTCCAGCCTCCACTGGTACTACGGCTTTGATCTCAACTGTGACGATGATACCCAGATCCAGATCGGCCAGCAGCTGTCCACCGCTCTGCGGGACATGGAGAGCGCCGATGAGACGGACGGCTATTTCCACGTCCTGATGGAGGGGGCGGCTCAGGAGCGGGGGAGCACTTACGGCCTGTACGGCGGTATGTTCTTCCTGGGCATCCTGTTGGGGGTGGTGTTCATCCTGGCGGCGGTGCTCATCATCTACTACAAGCAGATCTGCGAGGGGTATGAGGATCAGTCCCGGTTTGACATCATGCAGAAGGTGGGCATGACCAAGGGGGAGATCCGCCGCAGCATCAATTCCCAGGTGCTCACTGTGTTTTTTGCCCCGCTGCTCATGGCCGGGGCACACTTGGCCTTCGCCTTCCCCCTCATCCGCAAGCTGCTGCTGCTGTTTGGCTTGACCAACGTGGGGCTGTTTGCCGGGGTGACGGTGGTGTGCTTTGTGGCCTTCGCCCTCTTCTATGTTCTGATTTATCGTCTGACCTCTCGTTCCTACTTCCGCATTGTCAGCGGCATGAGAGAGGAATAACACAAAAAAA
>NZ_SJOS01000061.1:0-15038 GCF_012027765.1 Pseudoflavonifractor sp. SW1122
CTCGTACACCGCCACGGTGCCGGACACCTCACAGGCGGCCAGCAGTATGGGCTGCCCCGTGGGGCTCTGCTGGGCGGTGAGGAAGGCCAGGCCCTCGGGGGCCACGTCGCCGCCGGTGACCCACTTGTCCAGCTCTCCGTCCTCGTACACCTCAGAGCCGGGGACGATGGAGCCGAAGTCCCGGGAGTTGACATAGTTGACGTAGGTCACGGCGCTGGGGTCGGTGACGTCGTACACCATCACGCCGCCGGTGCGCTCCAGAGCCACAAAGGCGTAGGTCTTGCCATCCACCACGCCCACGGTGACGCTCTCCGCCTCGGGGCCCTTCTTGCCGGAGCGGTCGTCCAGGGCGGCGTTGTCGTTGGAGGTGTTGAAGTAGTCGGGGAAGTAGCGGGCGGTGAGGGACTCAAAGTCGTCCCCGCTGGTGAACACTTCTTGGATGCCGTCCTCGGTCACGGCGTAGAGGGTGAAGGAGCGGCCACCGAACAGGTAGTCTTTGGAGGAATCCAGGCCGTCATAGCCCTTGGCGCTCTCGGTTTTGCTCTCCTCGCCGAAGTACACCACTTTTCCGCTGATTTCACCCTCGGCGATGTTGCCAGCGGGGGAGGCGGTGCCCTTCTTGGCCTCGTTTTCGTTGAGGTAGTCCCCCCACTCCCGGCTGTCGCCCTCATTGGCGCACACCAGGTAGGTCACCCCGTCCACCTCATAGGCGGCGATGCCGTCGGGCATGCGGATGCCCAGCACATTCTCATAGGTCTGGGGATTGTAGGCCTCGTCCCCCTTGTCCAGGTCCACGGGGGTGACGGAGTAGTCCTCAAAGCCGCAGGAGTAGATGCCGGTGAAGGTGCGGGTGGTGAGGTCCAGCACGGCGATGGCGTTGGCCTCCTGCAAGGTCACATAGGCCTTGCCGCCGGACACGGCGATGTACTCCGGCTCCAGGTCGGTGGAGGGGTTGGAGCCCTGCTTTAAGATGATGTGGTTGGCGGTGAGCTGGGAGCGCTGGGCATCGAAGGTGTCAAAGGTGACCACCTGGGCGGTGCCGGTGGCCACATCCACCACGGACACAGAGCCCTTGGGGTCGATTGCGTCGGCGGAGTAGCCCATGCGGGGCTCGCCCTCGTCGGCGGAGAGAACGGTGTTGTCATCGGCAAAGGTGACCATGTCCGGCTGCACGCCCACTTCCACCAGCTTGGCCAGGGTCAGAGAGCCGTCGGCGTTGCAGGTAAACAGGGCCACCCGGCCAGCGTCGGCATATCCGGCGGCCTGGAGGGCGGCGGCCAGGGTGGAGCCGTCAGGGGAGACGGCCACAGAGGTCATGTCACCGTAGGCAAAGGTGGGGTCGGTCTCCTCCACCATGGCCTTGATGTCGATGTCATTGCCGTCCAGCAGGTCCACGGTGTCCTTCTCCTCCAGGGTCTTGAGGGGAATGGCGGTGAGCAGGCCGGACTGGCCGTTGACGGCGTAGGCCCAGCCGGTGGCGGCGTTGTAGGAGACAATCTCCATGACGCCTCCGTCCACGTTGAACTCCCCGGAGGTATATCCGGCGATCTTGGTCACGTCCAGCTGGGAAGCGCCGTTCTCCTCGCCCTGGGTCTGTGCGCCGCCGTCGGTGTTCTTGGTGACGGTGAAGTGGTCGATGGGGGTGGAGTCGGGGGTCTCGCTGTCCCCGCTGAGGTTGTACACGTTCACGGTGATGGTGTTCCCCTCCACGTCAAACAGGGCGTAGCTGGGGCTGTAGTCCTGGTTCCACTCCTGGTTGCCCAGGGGCAGGTTGCCCTCCAGGTAGGCCTGAGAGCCGGTCTCGCCGTTGGCCAGCACCGGGTAGTCCACATTGTTGGCCTTGTCCACGGACTGGAAGGGGGTATAGTACTGCATGTCAGAGGCACAGTTTCCAGTGAGGTAGATGGTGCCGTCGGGGTCATAGAAGGTATCCAGGGCCTCGGCGTTGCGCTGTCCGCCCTTGAGGACATAGCTGCGGGAGTACACATGGTCGTGGCCGCCCAGAACAAAGTCCACGTCGAAGTCGTCCATCAGGGTCTCAAACCCGGCATCCACATAGTTCTCAATGTCCGAGTCGGCGGCATGCTTGGCCACGGTCTGGGTGGACTTGTGGTGGGTGACGATGAGCCAGTCATACTGGCCCGCATACGCCTGGGTGGCGCTGGTGAGGGTGCGGCGGAAGTTCTCCACCATGGCCTCGGCCTCGGAGTTGTCACGGGTGGCGCTGGGCACGCTGGCGTTGTCCCCGTTTTCCCCCTCCAGGTCGTCGTTGCCGCCGGGGTAGGCGCCGGTGTTCAGGGTGACAAAGAGCACATTGTTGTAGAGATAGTAGTAGTTGCCCTTCGTCTCCATCTCCCGGCGCTCGGTGAAGTCGTACTGACCGTCGGCGTTGGGGGTGACACCGTTGCTGCTACTGTGATTGGCGATTTCCTCGGCGGTGGCCTGGATGTAGTTGCCGTGGCTCTGGCTGGTGCCGCTGTTCTGGCCCCGGAAGGTGGTCTTCACCTGTTCCAGCAGGGTGTCGGAGCCCAGCAGGCCGTCCTGGGCCACTTCCATCTGGTTGGGCAGATTAAAGTGGTCGGCAAACATGTAGTGGCGGTCGTGGTTGCCCACGGCGGGGGCGTAGGCGATGGAGGTCATCTCCTCAGGGGCAAAGAAGGCCTCGTACTCGCTGGACTTGCCCCAGCTCTGGTCCTCCACCTGGTCACCGGCGGACACCATCAGGGTGGCCCCAGCCTGGCCCACCACCTCCATCATCTTGGCCCATCCGGTCTGGTTGGAGCCGTCTGCGGAGTTCCAGCCGCCGTCGTTGTGGGACTGGTCCTCTTTGATCTGGGGGTCACTGGTGAAGGCGAAGGTGAAGTTGTCCGCCTGGGGGGTGGTGTAGGTATAGACTTGGGACCAGGTCTGGCCCCCGTCGTTGGAAATGCGGTATTCGTAGCGGGTGCCGGGCTCCAGGCCGGACACGGTGGCCTTGCACACCATCTTGCCCGTGTCGGTGTACTTGCTCTCGTCCACCTTGGTGGGGGTGGTGAGCTCGGACACCGTGGCCTCCACCACCCGGCCATCCCCCAGGGCGATCTGGGCAGCTCTGGTGCCGTCGGGAGCGTACCAGTTGAGGTTGATGGATGCAGTGGTTTCGCCGGGCTGAATGGTCAGGCTGTCCACGTCAAAGCCTGCGGTGGAGCCCCACAGGGCGGTGTTGGGGGTCTCCTGGGCGGCCAGGGCCAGGGGGTACATCCCCGTGAGCAGCGCGGCGCTGAGTGCCACGCTGGCCAGCTTTGTGTACCGCTTTTTCATATGTGTTGTTTCCTCCTTAATGATTCCAATTCTCGCAGATGGAATTATAAGGGAAGCCTGCAAATGGTGCTATCGGACAAAGGTATGAATCATGTAAAGAGATTGTCAAAAAAGAGGCCGTGCAGACGACTCTGCATGGCCTCTCAGCGTTAAGATAACTTTTGTTTCAGTTGATAGAGCAGGTTCAGCGCCTCGATGGGGGTGAGGGTGTCCACAGCGGTGTTCCGCAAGGTCTCCAGCACCTCGCCGCCGGTGAGATCCCCCAGGGTCATCTGTTCCTGGGCGGGGGCGGAGACGGCACCCACCGGGGCCACCGCCCCCTGGCTCTCCAGCTGGGCCAGAATTTCCCGGGCCCGGGCAATGACGGGATTGGGCACCCCCGCCAGCTTGGCCACCTCGATGCCATAGCTCTGGTCGGCCCCGCCGGGGATAATTTTGCGCAGGAAGACAATGTCGTCCTTCCGCTTTTTCACCGCGATGTGGAAGTTGTGGATCCCCTCCAGCTCCTGCTCCACGGCGGTGAGCTCATGGTAGTGGGTGGCAAACAGGGTCTTGGCCCCCAGCTTTTTGGCCTCGGCGCAGTATTCCAGCACCGCCCGGGCGATGGACATGCCGTCATAGGTGGAGGTGCCCCGGCCGATCTCGTCCAGAATGAGCAGGGAGTGGCGGGTGGCGTTGGAGAGCAGCTGGGCCACCTCGCTCATCTCCACCATGAAGGTGGACTGTCCGGCGGCCAGGTCGTCGGAGGCCCCGATGCGGGTGAACACCCGGTCCACCACCCCGATGTGGGCGGAGCGGGCGGGGACATAGCAGCCCATCTGGGCCATGAGCACAATGAGGGCCACCTGGCGCATGTAGGTGGATTTACCTGCCATATTGGGGCCGGTGATGATGGACAGACGGTGCTCGTTTTCGTCCATGTGGGTGTCGTTGGGCACGAAGAGGGTGTCTTTCAGGGTGTGCTCCACCACCGGGTGGCGGCCCTCCTGGATGTCAATGACCCCGCTCTCGTCCACCACCGGGCGGCAGTAGTTTCGCTCCACTGCCACCGTGGCAAAGGAGAGAAGCACGTCCAGCTGGGCCACGCTGCCCGCGGCCCGCTGCACCTCCCGCACCCGGGCGGACACCGTGTCCCGCAGCTGGCAGAACAGCTGGTACTCCAGGGCGGTGATGCGGGTCTGGGCGGAGAGAATCTCGTGCTCCAGGTCCTTGAGCTCGGGGGTGATGAACCGCTCGCAGTTGACCAGGGTTTGCTTGCGGATGTAGTCCTCGGGCACCAGGTCGTAGTTGGACTTGGACACCTCGATGTAGTAGCCGAACACCTTATTATAGCGCACCTTCAGGCTCTTGATGCCGGTGCGCTCCTTTTCCCGGCTCTCCAGAGCAATCACCATATCCGCCCCGTTGGTGAGGATGTCCCGCAGGTGGTCCACCTGCTCGTCGTAGCCGGGGCGGATGAAGTCGCCCTCGCGGATGGTGAAGGGGAGTCGGTGGTCGTCGTCCTCGTCCCGGATGGCCCCATCAATGGCCTGTTGCAGGTCCTCCAGGCCCAGCATGCCGTCCTTGATGCCCTCCATGGCCCGGCCCGTCAGGGCCTCCAGCTGGGCGGCCAGGGCGGGGAGCATCCCCAGGCCCTGGGCCAGGGCCTTCATGTCCCGAGCATTGGCGGAGCCGTAGCCCACCTTGCCGATGAGCCGCTCCAGATCGGGCACCTGGCGCAGGGCGTGGCCCAGCTCCTCCCGGGCCACCAGGTTGTCCACCAGGGCGGCCACCCCGTCCTGACGGCGGGTGATGGCCAGGGGGGAGCGCAGGGGCCGCTCCAGCCAGGCGCGAATCATCCGGTGGCCCATGGGGGTGCGGGTGCGGTCCAGCACCCACAGCAGGGAGCCCTTCTTGTCCTTGCTGCGCATGGTCTCGGTGAGCTCCAGGTTGCGCCGGGCGGTGAGGTCCAGCTCCATGTACAGCCGCTGGTCGGGCTGCTCCACCACCAGGGGGCCCAGGTGGGTGAGGTCGGTCTTCTGGGTCTGGGTCAGGTATCCGGCCAGAGCCCCTGCGGCCTGGTAACAGGCCAGGTCTTGCTCCGGCAGCGGAGCCCCCGTCTCCCACAGCCCGCACACCTCCAGGGCGGACCCGGCGGCCTGGGGGTCAAACTGCTCCTCCGTTCCTGTCTGGCACAGGCAGTCCAGCCGCTGGCGCAAGAACTCCACCAGTTCCCGCTGTGCGGCGGCCTGGGGGGAGAGAATGGCCTCGCTGGGGGGACAGGCGGAGAGCTGGTTGCACAGATGGGGCAGCCAGTCGGTGCCGGAGAAGGGGGTGGTGTGGAATTGTCCGGTGGACACGTCGCACACCGCCATACCCGCCCGGTCCCCATCCAGGTACACGCAGCAGATGTAGTTGTTGTTGTTCTCGTCCAGCATCACGTCGTCCATGGCGGTGCCGGGGGTGACGATGCGCACGATGTCCCGTTCCACCAGGCCCTTGGCGGTGGCGGGGTCCTCCATCTGCTCGCAGATGGCCACCTTATAGCCCCGCTTGATAAGCCGGGCGATGTAGTTCTGGGCGGAGTGGTAGGGCACCCCGCACATGGGGGTGCGCTCCTCCTCCGGCTTGTTGCGGTCCCGGGTGGTGAGGGTGAGGCCCAGCTCCTGGGCGCCGATCTTGGCGTCGTCCTGGAACATCTCGTAAAAGTCCCCCAACCGGAAGAAAAGCAGGCAATCGGGATTGTCCTGCTTCATTTTGATATATTGTTTCATCATGGGGGTGAGTTCCGCCATGGAGTGCACGACCTTTCTATTTGTTGTTGCGGGGCAATCAGCCAGGTATCTTGATACGTTCCCCGTCTCAGGCTTGCCAGCCTAGGGACGCGCTCCGCTGGGCCCGATTTCTCAGCGATGAGAAATCGGGGAAAGAATCGCCAAAGGCGGGGCCTTCCCCCGCCTTGTGGAATCCACCCCGCGGTACTGGGTGGGCGTGTCAATGCAGTTCTGGAAGGGCTGGACACAAAAAGACCTTGAAAATTGCCGCATTTCTTGGATTGATGGGCGTAGGGGAGGGGCTTGCCCCTCCCGAATTTCCCAGGGCAATGCCAGGGTAGCCACGGGCCGGGCAAGCCACGGCCCCTACCACAGCGCAACAGGATAGTGCGGCAGAAACTTTCGGCGGCGGGAACGCTGCTTTTCCAAGGTAGGCCCGGGTATGGAAACCGCCCAGCTGTAGGGCCAGCTACCCAGGGTGGCCTGGTGTGGTGGCACAAATAGGGGCCACGGCAAGGGTCACGGGCCGAACAACAGCTTGACGCAGGTCCAGCCTCGTACCCAAAGGGAGGTCCTTAGGGGGAACGCCCTAAGTGGCTTTTCGTCCATTTTGGCCACTCAAAATGGACCCCAGCGGAGCGTCCCTGCCGGGGGCGCAAATTTGCGTCTGAGAAATATGAGAAGAGGAAAGTCCCTAGAGGGGAGACTTACCCCTCGAAATTGGTGATTACATATACATATCGGATGTTTTCCACATCCGCACTGGGACGCAGCATCGCCGAGCGGCTGATGCCGTCGGCCTCTGTCTCGATGCTCTCCACCTGGCCCACCAGCAGGCCGCCGGGGTACTTGCCCCCCAGCCCCGAGGTGGTCACCTGGTCGCCGCTGATGAGCTGGGCGTCCTGGGGGATATAGGTCATGCGCAGCTTGCCTTCGCCCATGAGAGTAAAATCCCCCTGGGCCATGGCACTGTCGTCGGTGCGGGCCACCCGCACCCCCAGCTCCATGCCGGGGTCCAGCAGGGTGTCCACCAGAGCCCAGTTGGTGCCCACTTCCTTCACCACGCCCACCAGATTGCCGTATTGGTCGATGACGCAGTCGCCCGCCTCCACCTCCTGGCCGCTGCCCACGCTGATGGTGATCTGGTTGGCCCAGTTGGTGGTGGAACGCTGGATGACGGTGGCGGAGGCGTAGGTCCAGTCCGGGTGCTCCTGGGCCACCCCCAGCAGGGATTGCAGCCGCTCATTTTCCCGCAGGGCGTCCTGCCCCTCTCGCACCTGCTCCTCCAGTTCGGCCAGCTGCTCTTTCAGCCGCTCATTTTCCTCCAGCAGCTGGTCATATCCGGTGAGGCGGTCGTGCTGCCCCTGGAACCAGTTAGAGATGCCGGAGGTCAGCGACCCCACCGGGCGGGTAATGACCTGGAGGGCGTTGGTGATGGGGTTGGCCCCGGTGATGGCGGAGAGAATGGCCAGCAGAGCGGCCAGCAACACCGCCGCCACCACCAAAAGCCCTCCGTTGTTCCGGAAAAATCCCTTCATAGTATCTCCTGTCCTCAGTGGTCGGCCATCTGGAACAGGTCCAGACCGAAGCCCGCCAGAATCCGGCTCAGCCGGAAGATGGGCAGGCCCACCACGTTGAAATAGTCTCCTTCAATGCCGGACACCAGCATGGCGCCCAGGCCCTGGATGCCGTAGGCCCCAGCCTTGTCCATGGGCTCGCCGGTGGCGATGTAGTGGGAGATCTCCTCCGGCTCCAGCTCCCGGAAGGTGACGGTGGTGCACTCGTGCTGGGTCACCACCTGGTCTCCCTGGATGACGGTGAGTCCGGTGTAGACGTAGTGGCGGTTGCCGCTGAGGGCGGTGAGCATGGCAAAGGCCTCCCTCTGGTCGGCGGGCTTGCCCAGCACCGCCCCCTCCAGAGCCACCACCGTGTCGGCGGCGATGATGAGGTCGTCGGGGTCGGCGTGCCCGGCCACGGCCAGGGCCTTGCGCCGGGACAGCTCCTCCACCACCTGGGCGGGGGGCATGTGCTCCTCCACCGTCTCGTCCACCTCGGGGGAGGTGATTTTAAAGCCCCGCAGCCCCATCTGGCCCAGCAGCTCTTTCCGCCGGGGGGACTGGGATGCCAAGATGATATCCATGTTGAATGGTTCCTCCTAACAATTATTCCACGTCTCTGTAGTAGAGACCTCGGGTGTAGGACGCGGGGGCAGCGTCCCCCACGCCCTGATAACGCCGCACCATGTCCACCACGGTGCGGGCGTCCTCGGTGGTAAACAGCAGTTGCAGCCCGGACACCCCGACCCGGAGATAGTCCCCGGACTTGTCCGCCAAAAAGAGGGTGTCGGCGTTGAAAATCTCGTTGCGGCAGCCCCAGGCCTTGAGGACCGGGAAGCCCACCCCTCGGCGGTCGGTGAGGGTGTTGCCGTTGCCGCAGCAGCACTGGCCCGCCCCCGCCTTCATGGCGCAGTTCTCGGTAATCATCAGGGGCAGGCGGCCATAGGCCAGCAGCTCCACGGGCAGGGTCTTGGACAGGTCCCGAATCTGGGCCAGCTTCAGCTCAAAGGATGCGGTGAGAGAGGCAAGGCCCAGGGAGCGGTATTCCTCCACCCCGTGGCTGTTGAACACCTGGAGGCCGTAGTCTCCGTGGAGGGTGAAGCCCAAATCCCGGGCCACGTCCAGCAATCCCAGGTTGCCCACCAGGGCATGGGAAATACCCAGCTCTTTGCACACGGTGAGCTGCTGGTTTAGGGTGTCCAACTCTCCGTCCCAGCAGATGCGGGGGAGTACCACCGCCGCCTGAATGCCGTGGGCGAGGATATCCGCCACCACTTGGGGGTGGTGGGCGGCCTCGTTTACGGGTAAGGCGATGCGGGCGGGCTGGGCCTCCAGCAGAGCCTCCGAGCACTGCTGGGCGCTGTGGAGGGTGACATAGAGGGCGGGAACTTCCGTGGAGTTTGCCACCTTGGGCAGGGGCTCATAGGGGAAGTGCCGCCGTTGGGGCAGCGCCGTCCGCTGTGCCGAGAGCTGCTCCACCGCGTCCCGGCGCAGGGCGTTGAGGGCGGAGCGAGGCAGGGACAGACCTGTTTCCACCTCCACCTGGTACTGATCAATGCGGTACGGGGTGCCTCCGGTCTTGGACAGCTGGGCCGCCACATCCTCTGCCTCCAGGGCACGAGTGCGGGCGGCCTCCGGGGCGGGCCCGGTGACGGTGACGGTGTGGCCGTCCTCATCGGTGAGGGTGAGGGAGGCGGGGGCGTCCGCCTGGATGGAGGCATTCAGGGTCACGGGGACCAGCTGGGTGGGCTTATCATACCCCGCCCGAGCGGCGGCAAACAACTCCTTGGGTTCCGGCTGCTGCTCCCGCACGCCGAACATGTGGGCGCCCTTGTCCCCCATAAAGTACCCGTCGGTGAAGCCCTGGCGGGAGAAGGCGGCGGTGAGCTGGGCCACCTCTTCCGCAGTGGGCTCCCGGCCCTCCCGCAGGGCGTCGGCGTACACCTTGGTGACCACCCATACATATTCCGGCCGCTTCATCCGGCCCTCGATTTTGGCGCAGGCCACCCCCATGTCCTGGAGCTGGTTTAGGTGTCCGGCCAGGGACATGTCCTTGAGGGACAGGGGATAGCGGTCTGCCCTGCCCTTCCAGCCGTAGCTGAGGCGGCAGGGCTGGGCGCACAAACCACGGTTGCCGCTGCGGCCACCCAGCACCGAGGAGAAGAAACACTGTCCCGAGTAGCACATGCACAGAGCGCCGTGGACAAAGGTCTCAATCTCAATGGGGGAGTGGGCGCAGATGTAGGAGATCTCCTTGGCGGACAGCTCCCGGGACAGCACCGCCCGGGTGAGCCCCAAATCCGCGCAGCGTTTTACGCCGTCCAGGTTGTGAATGGTCATCTGGGTGGAGGCGTGGAGGTGCACGTCGGGGGCCACCTGACCCACCACCTGGAGAAGGCCCATGTCCTGCACCAGAATGGCGTCCACGCCCAGACTGGAGGCCTCCACCGCCACCTGGGCGGCCTGAGCCACTTCCCGGTCGGAGGCCAGGGTGTTGAGGGTGAGGTACACCTTCACCCCGTAGAGGTGGCACAGGTGGATGGCCTCCTCCAGCTCCTCCCGGTTGAAGTTGCGGGCGTTGCGGCGGGCGTTGAAGGGGCCGTAGCCCAGATACACGGCATCCGCCCCGGCGTAGACCGCCGCACGGACGGCCTCGGGACTGCCGGCAGGGGATAATATCTCCATCGTATTCCTCCGTATAAGGGGTTTTCCTTACTTCTTGACGTTCTTATCCTGGCGGGGATGCTTGGCCTGGTGCAGTTCCAGCTTCAGCTGGGCGTTCTCCTCCAGCAGGTCCTTGATCTGCTGGCGCAGGTTGGCGCTGGACACCTTGTCCTTGGCATACTGGTCGGCGATGTTCAGACAGGTGAGCAGGGCGCAGTCCAGCTGGCTGATTTCGGTGCCCTCCTGGGTCTGGCGCATCTGCTCGTTGACGAAGTCCGCCACGCGGCGTACGTAGTCCTCGCCCTCTTCCGCCAAAAGCGTATAGTTGTGTCCGGCTACGGTGACAGTGACACGATTTTGCATGGAAATTCCTCCTCGATTTTATCATTTCCAAGTACACAGCAGAATGCCTGCTGACATTTTTACAGCATAGCTACGATACCATGACAGCGAAGCTGGAATGGTATCATGCCATGTCTTTTCGGTTGCCCCGTTAGGGGCGAGAAAAACGGCAATAGGAATCTTGGTATAATAACCGTTTTGCGGTTATTATACCACAACGGTGGAAAAAAAGGAATGAAAAAACTCCCAGATGTCCAGAGTTTTTCCCGTTTTTTCTTGTGAGTTGGGTGACGCCAAAGGAGGCCTTGCGGGCTGGGAGATTTTGCGGTATGGTAGCATCAAGAAGAGGGAAAAGGGGGGAGACCATGGGCCGAGAGGAATTTCTAGAGCAGCTGTACCGGAGCATGTATGCCCCCCTGCTGCGCTACGCCCAATATGCCCTGGAGGGGGACGCCCTGCTGGCGGAGGAGGCGGTGCAGGAGGCCTTTGCCACCGCCTGGCGCAGAATCGATGTGCTCATGGCCAGCCCCAACCCCCAGGGCTGGATGATGGAGACCCTGAAACACGTCATCCAGGCCACCCGCAGGAGCCGGGACCGGGCCCGGTGGGCGGCCCAGGCGGCGGAGGAAGCCGGAGAGGTGGCAGCCACCGATGAGGAGAATTTGGACACCATCTACGGGGATTTGGTGGGCCAAGGGGCGTATGAACTGATGAAAGAGTACGCCTTGGAACACCAGAGTGTGGATGAGCTGGCCAGGGCCAGGGGTATCTCCCGGGAGGCCTGCAAAAAGCAGTTGCAGCGGGCCAGAAAAAAGCTGAAAAAATATTTTGAACAACAGCAGGAATAGGTGTCCCCCAAACAAGGAAATTTGACATATACCAAGTGAAAGGAGGAGCCAGGTATGCGAAAGTCCCGGGACGAGCTGGCCCGGATGGGCAGCGAAGAACTCAAAGAAATTCTGCGCCTGGATTCCCAAGGGGTGGAGGAATACCCCACCGAGGATATTTTGTACATGCTGGAGCTGATTGTCCACCGGGAGAAGACGCCGGAGGAGATTCAAGCGGAGACGGCGGCGGCCTGGAGCCGCTTTCAGCGGGACTATCTCCACCCAGAAGAGGAGCCCCAAGCCCCTGTACACACCGAAAAAGTACTGTGGTGGAAGCGGCTGCCCCGTGGCCTGGGGGCCACCGCCGCAGCGCTGGTTTTGGCGTTTGTGGGGATGCTCACCGCCCGGGCCGCCGGATGGGTGGGGGACGATCCCTTACAGGGCGTTCTGGACACCTACGGCGTCACCCAGGTGAAAGCCCCCACCTGGCTGCCCCGGGGGTGCCAGAGCCAGACCACGGAGCGGATTTATACCCTGGATCAGGTGTACTATCAGCTGAATACCACCTATGAATACCAGGGAAACACCATGGTTTTGGAGATTTCCAATGCAGATATCTCCCAAGCGGCCCTGGAAACCGTGGAAGGAACCGTGGAGCGCACCGAGATGTACGGACAGACCGTGTACATCCTGGAACATTCGGATGGCGTGACCGTGACGTGGCACAGCGGGCAGGTGGCCTGCTGCCTGGAAGGCCCCGAACCGGAGGTTTTAGTGAGAATGGCGGAATCCATGTTGGCGTAAGGTTTCCACATGGAAGAGAAGGGACGTGAGACCATGAAAAAGAGAATGACTGCCATCGAACAGGTACTGATGAAGGAGGTCCCCGTCTGTCGCCTGGCCTTTTGGGGACTGGTGGTGGCGTTTTGTGTTTCCTGCTGCATCAACCTGGTCCAGCTGGACCGGTGGAATGCCAGCCGGGAGCTGAGCTTGGCGGGCTCTTATTCCACCAATGCCTATTGGCGTTCGTATATTGTGTTTGACAAAAATGGGAATTACTGCAAATACAACCAGAAGGAGGGCCTGCTGGAGGAGGGCACCTATGAGGCGTCCGGGGGGAATCAGTACCATTTGGAGGGAAATGCAGGGGAAAGCGGAGACATTCTCCTGGTGAAAGATGGGGTATATTACACCTCTGAGGATGGTTCTCTCACCTATGCCTCCAAATTTTCCGATATTCCTACCTTTGTGGGCAATTGGACCCTGGAGTGGGAAGGCTGGTAAGAACGGACTAGGACACATGATTGTGGAGGTGAAGGAGTATGAAGAGCGAGAACAAACCTATGCGTGGATATGTGGCGGTCCTTGTGGTCTTTGCCCTGGTGGTGGTGGGCATCTTCGGCTACCGTGGCTACATCCACTACCGGGAGACCCACCCCGTTTGGCCCAGTGGTGAGCTGGGCGATCTCTGGGAGGAACTGGGGGAGACCCTGCCCCGGGACGCCACCATGGAGCAGCTGGAGGAGCGGGGATATCGGGACGTCACCCAAATCCAGCCCGAAGAGCTCCAGGAGGTTTCGGAGTTTCTGGACCCCACCAAAGAGACGGGGAAACGGCTTCTCATCCTGTCCAAGGACACCGAGGAAGAGGGCCCGGTGCTGCTGGTGTTGCAGCGCAGCCTCGCTGAGAAACTGGTGGCCCTGGACACCTATGTGGTGCAGGGGCAGTACTCCCTGAACCCGGGCACAAAGTACAAGATGAAGTGCGAACGAGTGGAGGAGGACGGCGTGACCCAGGTGTGGCTGCGTTGGCATCGGATCTGGTCCGATGAGCCGGAACAAGAGGACTACCTGCTCTACAGCTACCGCTCTGCCCAATGAGAGCGTGAATGCCTAACGGGGTTGCTGCATCTTCGGGATGCGGCAGCCCCGTTTGCCTGCATGCCGGGCCCCGGCCCAGCATAGCATTTCTCTGGAACCTGTGGTATACTGGGGAAAATCATAGACCCACAAGGAGGAAACCCACATGAAAGCAGTGGTGACCAGAGTGAAAAACGCCCGGGTGGAAATCGACGGGGCGGTAAACGGAGCCATTGACCAGGGCCTGTTGGTGCTGTTGGGCGTCGGCCCCGACGACACCCAGGCCACGGCGGACAAAATGGCGGATAAAGTGTGCGGCCTGCGGATTTTCGAGGACGAGGCCGGGAAAATGAACCGAAATTTGGAGACGGTGGGGGGCGCTCTGCTGGTGGTCAGCCAGTTCACCCTCTACGCCGACACCTCCTCCCGCCGCCCCGGCTTCTCCGGGGCCGCCAAGCCCGACCTGGCCATCCCCCTCTATGAGCGGTTCATGGACCAGTGCCGGGAGCGGGGCTTTACCGTGGAGCACGGGGAATTTGGGGCGGACATGCAGGTGTTCTCCCAAAATGACGGCCCGGTCACCATCCTGCTGGAGCTGTAAGGAGGGGAGTGTATGCCCACCATTCGACAACTTGACCCCCATGTGGCGGACCTCATCGCCGCCGGTGAGGTGGTGGAGCGACCCGCCTCGGTGGTGAAAGAGCTGATGGAAAACGCCATTGACGCCGGAGCGGGCGCCATCACTGTGGAGATCGCCCACGGGGGTATGGCCCTCATCCGCGTCACCGACGACGGCTGCGGCATCGCCCCTGACCAGTGCCAGACCGCCTTTCTCCGCCACGCCACCTCCAAGATCTCCTCGGAGTATGACCTGGAGGCCATCGGCACCCTGGGCTTCCGAGGGGAAGCTCTGGCCGCCATTGCGGCGGTGTCCCGGGTGGAATTGCTCACCAACCAGGGCCAGGGGCTGGGCACCGCCTTGTCTCTGGAAGGGGGCCAGGTGATGGAACAGGAGGAGGCGGGATGCCCCAAGGGTACCACCATGCTGGTGCGGGACCTGTTTTTTAACACCCCTGCCCGGCTGAAATTCATGAAGAAAGACTCCGCCGAGGGTGCGGCGGTGTTCGCTGTGGTGCAGCGGCTGGCCCTGTCCCACCCGGAGCTGTCGGTGAAGTTCATCCGGGACGGCAAGCAGGAACTGCTCACCCCCGGAGATGGACAGCTGAAAAGTGCCATTTACGCCGTGCTGGGCCGGGATTTGGCCCTGGGCTTTTTGCCGGTGAAGGGGTCCGGGGAGCACATGGAGATCTCCGGCTTTGTCTCCCTGCCCACCTGTTGCCGGGGCAGCCGCAGCTATCAGCACTTTTTCGTCAACGGACGGTACATCAAAAGCCGGGTGATGATGGCGGCCTTGGAGGAGGCCTACCGCAACCAGAAGATGGTGGGCAAGTTCCCGGGCTGTGTGCTCCACCTCACCGTGCGGCCCAATACCGTGGACGTGAACGTCCACCCCACCAAGACCGAGGTGAAGTTCCAAAACGAGCAGCAGGTGTTTTCCACCGTGTACCACGGGGTGCTGGCCGCGTTAAACGGGGACCAGAGCCGCCCCCAGGCGGTGGTGAAGTCGGTGCTGCCTCGCCAGGACACCGTGACCCCCAACCAGACCAGCCTCCACGACTTCACGGCGGTCACCGCATCTCATGGGACAGTCACGACGCCCCCGGCGGGCCGGCTCCT